>JBCCOJ010000084.1:0-12559 GCA_039025415.1 Bacteroidota bacterium
ATCGGATTGCAACAAACTTCACAATCTTCAATATAACTTTGGTAGTATTGAGAAGGGTCAACCAACATTGAAATCTCTTCCCAACAATATGGACACTGAAAAAAATGCTCAATCATTTGCTCTAAAATTCAATATTTAATAGTTGGCCAGTTAAGCGTAGAACTTCGAGCTCAGCAAGCTTGGCGTCATATTTTGCCAGATTTTTATTGGTTTCAGCATCGATTAGATTAATTTGCGCTTGCCTAAATTCTATTGAAGTAATTTGACCAAGTTTTAAACGCTCTTCACTTCTCTCTAAGTTATTCTTATTGGTAAGAACGTTCTGCTCACGAATCTTAAATATCTTTAGAGCATTTTTATAATTACCCATGGCATTTGCAATATCCCGGTTCACCTGTAGTTTAAGTTGATTGCGTTGAATCTCATCAGAATTTTTTAGGATTTTGGCATTTTTAAGATTTGTAATACTCGTACCGCCATCAAATAGATTCCAAGTTAGATTCGCCCCTAACCTTAAAGACTGATTTCTTTGAATTGTAGCCGGAAAAAATGCAGAAGATGGATTATTGTTCCTATTCCAACCATAACTTCCGGTTAATCCAATAGTGGGCAACAATAAAGATTTAGCCGCTTTTATATTGTACTCGCTAATTTGAATTTGGCTTTCGGCTTGAAGCAAGGTCACATTATTTTTGGCAGCTTCTTGGATAAACGTTTCCAATAAAATCCTGTTCTGAAATACAATTAAAGTATCTACCGTAAACTTTTCTTCCAATTCACGGTTCAGCACAACATTTAAATCTCTTTTTGCATTTTCAAGTTGTTGTCTGGCGTTCAATAAATTAACTGAATCGGTTACTACATCAACTTCGGCTTGAAGTACTTCCAATTTGGTATTTTGACCATAATCGAATTGATATTTTGACCGGGTTACCCGTTTTACTGAAATTTCAACAGCTTGCTCAAGTACCGAAATGTTTTCAGAAAGCCGCGCCACATTATAATACACCGAAAATAGTTGGAGAATCGTATTTTCTATGGTTTCACGGGTCTGTAGTTCTGATAAATTATATTGCTCCTTGAGTTGCTTATAATTATAGTATCTGCCCAGACCATCAAATAATAAATAATCAACATTTATCGATGCATTATAACTCTGTGTTTCTGCATCAGGAATAATGACTTCAGGCCTTATAGTCCCATCTTCACCAGGTGTTGTAAATTCTGTTTCGCTCGTAGTCTCATCGTATTGGGCGCCTGCATTACCAGTAACCGAAGGTAAATATCCCGAGTTCAAAATACCCTGATTATTATCTGCAATTTCAACCAGATTGTTTGCTAATTGTATCCCAAAGTTATTGTTGAGCATTTGGTTAATGGCATCTTGCTTTGCCAGTAGCTTTTGTGAGGAGACATCCCTAGCAACAAACAATACAATTAAAAATAGAAGTTTTGTTAATCGAAAACCCATTAAACTTATTTATCTTGATTTTGTAGTTGATGACTATTTCGGTCGGCCATTGCATTTCCATTGGCTTCATTAATCTCCTTCTCGCGTTCCTTTTCCTCTCGCTGCTCTTTGATTGCGCGCTCAACAGATTCCTTATCAATTTCATTACCAGTTATTAACCACGATGCCTTGGTCTTGGCAGAATTTGTTGATGACAGTAATAATGGAAGCATTAATAGGGTTAAAAATGTAGCTATAAATATGCCATAAGCTATTGAAATTGCCATCGGTTTTAAAAATTGTGCTTGTCGACTTTTTTCAATAAGTAATGGGGCAATTCCGGCAATTGTTGTTAATGAAGTCAAGAAAATAGCTCTGAATCTTGATTTTCCAGCTTCAATTAATGCTTTATCAACTGTCATCCCCTCTCTTAAAAAAGAATTGAATTTACCAATCAAAACCAGGCCGTCGTTCACCATAATACCTATTAGAGCAATAATACCTAGAAGCGATAAAACATTTAAAGGAAAACCATGAATAACATGACCCCAGGCGACCCCAATAAGACTAAAAGGTATCATCAAAATTAGTAGTAGTGGCTGGCTATAGCTTCTAAATGTAAAGGCAATAACGGCATAAATCAAGAAAAGGATTACCGGCCAAACCTTATTCCCAGATTTTTCCAATTTCTGCGCCTCACGATTCTGACCTTCATAAGAAACCGAAACACTTGGGTACTTTGAGAGTATATCTGGCAGAATATTTTGGTCAATATTGGCAATAGCATCTGTAGAACTATCATTTGGGTCTTCCATATCGGCTTCGACCCTAATTTCCCGAAGACCGTCTAAATGGTTGATGGATTCTGTTCCCCTTCTAATAGTGTACGACGCGATTTCCCCAAAAGGTACCCGATTTCCCTCTGGAGTCACAATGCGCATATCATCTAAATCATTAATGGACTCCCTGTTACTCCTATCGTAACGCACCCATACCCTTATTTCATCCTGACCCCGCTGAAAACGCTGTGCCTGTAATCCAAAAAATCCAGCACGTACCTGACTCATGACCTCGCTCAAGCTTAGTCCCAGCGCATAGGCATTATCATTTAAATCTATGGAAATTTCCTTGATACCTTCAGGATCGGTATCGGTTACATCCTTTAGCGTTGAGTTTTGCTGTAAAACCGCTTTAAGTTCATTCTTAGCCTGTTCCAGCTCATTAAGATTATTTCCAAGAAGGGAAACAGATACCGGCTTACCCCCAAAATTACCGCCCGACCCAAAGGTTAAGCGCTCAACACCGTATACCGTACCTACGGCATCTCGAATGGCATTTGTAATTTCCGGTGAGCCAAAGTCACGCTCCTCACCAGGAAGAAGGTTTACTCTCAATGACGCCTTATTATTTCCTGGACCTACTCGCCTCACAATATTTTGAACAACTTGTTTATTACCAGTCTGTCTGGAGGTATAGTCTTCATTGACTTGCCAAGCAACGTCCTCAACCATAGAAATAATACTATCGGTAATTTTAGGATTGGTTCCCTCGGGCATCAATAAATCGATACTGACACGGTCACTGGCAATACTTGGAAACAAGGTGACTTTTACAATACCTCCCATTATAGAACCTATGGTCAAAATAAATAAGGCCGCCAAAATTGAAAAACTAAAAAATCTGTTTCTAACAGTAAACGTCACAACAGGAGCATAAATTCTATCCCTTAAATAGCTCATCAGCCGATCGCCATACTCATTAAACTTTCTAAGTTTTAAAAAGAACTTGTCTATACCTTTCTTTTGTTGTTTTTCTTCCTCACTTTCCCTTACCAGAGCTTTAGAATGAGCGATATGGGCAGGTAGAATGATGAGCGCTTCTATTAATGAAATACCAAGTGTTAGTATTACGACCGTACTAACCTCACCGAAGAAATTACCAATACGACTATCTAAAAATAAAAACGTTGAGAATGCCAATACCGTCGTTAATATGGCCGAAATGATTGGCGGTAATACCTCCATTGTTCCATCGATTGCCGCCTGAACTGGTTTTTTACCCATTTCATAATGTTGATAAATATTTTCTGAAATAACAATACCATCATCAACAAGAATCCCAATAACTATTATCATCCCAAAGAGCGACAATACATTTATGGTTACATTGAAAGCAGCGGCAAAAATGAACATTCCTAAAAACGAAATGGGCAAACCAAAGGCCACCCAAAAGGCCAAACGGGTATTTAGAAAGAATGAGAGAAAAAATAATACTAAGAGTATTCCAACCGCTCCGTTTTCAATTAAAAGTTGTGTTCTTTGCGTAAGGGTAATGCTTCGGTCATCTTCAACTATGATTTCAAGGGTCTCGTTTTTATCGTTGAATTCCTCGACATACTCCCGAACTTTCTCTGCAGCTGAAATTAAATCTTCATTGTTAGTGGTCGAAATATTTACACTTACAGCTACCCTACCGTTAATAAAAGATGCGTTGGGTGTTTCAGAAAATCTATCACGAATAACCGCGACGTCCTGAAGTACAATCTTTGTACCATCAGCCTGTGACTTCACTACGAGATTATTCAACTCCTTTCCATAATACGACCTATTATCAGCTCGAATCAAAAAATCCTCGGCATCAGTTTTTATACTTCCCCCAGTAGTTAAGATGTTTGCTCGCGAAACAGCTTGGGCAACCTCTGAGAATGACAGATTGTAAGCGAGTAGGTCATCTTCATTGACTGCAATCTCAATTTCCTCTTCGGGAAAACCTTCCAATTCAATTTGGGACAAGCCGTCCATGGCCCGTAGGTCATATTCAATTTGTCTAGCAATTTGCTTTAAGGTAGCCAAATCAACCCCCTCACCGCTCAAAAAGAAATCAAACGTCTCTCTAATATTTTCCTGCTTTGCCACGACCAAGGGCTCCATACCGGCTGGAAAGTTAGGAACGCGATCAACAGCATTTTTGACCTCGGAAAGCATGACGTCAATGTCTTCATCGCTATCAATTTCAACCGTAATGCTCCCTCCATTTTCCCTAGAAACTGAGGTTACCCTGTCAATGCCAATCAGCCCTTTCAAATTATCCTCAATTTTTAGAACAATTCCCTCCTCAATTTCTTCAGGTGCTGCCCCTGGGTAAGCAATGTTTATAGTTATGATTTCAGATTCAATGAGCGGAAAAAATGAGGATTTCATGCGTAACATCCCCACGATTCCAAAAATGAAAAAAGCAAGTAATAACACGTTTACAGCGACGTGGTATTTTATGAAATATGAGATAATTTTCCTCATGACTTAGTAGAATCAGGCTCAGCACTTGGCTCAACCTTGGCAGTGCCATTTGATGCAGAATCACCAGCAATATTCACAGGCATGCCATTGTAGGCGCCAGATACTTGTTTCGCCAGCATTTTCTTTCCATCTGGAACACCTTTAACCACAGCTTTCTTATCAGAGAAATAGACTGGCTCCACCGTGAAGGTCTGAAGCATATTATTTTCCACTACAAAAATTTCATTGCGGTCATTTACGAGACTTCTATCGATTAAAATAGCGTCTTTTTCCTCCTTTGCATCTAAGTTGGCCTGCAGAAACATACCTTCCTTAAGGTCAGAATCTTTCACTTCTATAAAAACGCTAACTGTTTGCGTTGCTTGATCTATTCTAGCATTAATTCGGCTTACTTTTCCCTTATAATCAGTCGTTCCCTTTTTATTGCTAAGATTCACTTGTTCTCCAACTTTAAGCAAATCTGTATATTCTTTAGCCAGAGCAACTTCAAGCTCAAACACTTCAGGATCAATGAACTCACCTAATTTTTGCCCATTTCGTATCAGCGTACCCTCAGTCACTAAAGCTTCAGTTAAAACACCATCGAAAGGAGCGGTAATTACGTATTTGATTAGTCTTTGCTCTAAATTTTTGATATTGTAATACGCTGTGTTTATTCCCCTACCATTAATAAAATACCGTTCTTTATCGCCTTCAGATTCAGGTAGTGGAGGTACTGTTTTGTTCAGGTCAAAGTTATTTAAATACGCTTGCCACTTAGAATGGACATTAGGATAGTCTAAGCGAATATCTGGCATAATGGCAATTATCTGATTGTACAAATCACTCTTAGCAGACTGTACCGAGGCTTCGTACTCATTAGCGTCAATCTTGATTAAGGTCTGGCCTCGCTTATAATTTTGACCAGGTTTAAAGGGATTGGAACTATACCTGAAAACACCCTGTACTTCGGAAAAAATTTCGACCCGTCTTTTGGCGACCAAATTGCCGTTAGCGGGTATCGTGATTGGGATAGTAGAATTTTGTACCGTATTTACAAAAACTGTTTTTACATTATTTTTTGGTTCAGTTTCGGGTTTCTTTTTACTTTCTGCAATGTATTTTGCTACAAAAAAAGCACCCACCAGCAAGAGGGCGGCTAAAGAATAAATTATGGCTTTACGCATGTAAATATGTGGTTAGTGACTTTTGGGCGGGCAAAAATCAATGCACAAAGCTATTAAGGATATAAGCTAGTGGCGTTAAAAAACTGCTAAATTTCTACAGCCCAAAGTATGATACAAACGATCCCTTTCAAAAAATAAAAGGGAAAAGGGCACTTATTTATGCAAAGTTTCAAGTTGTTCGGTTAACAACTCCCAATTCTCCATCAAACTATCCAGTTTCTTTTTCTTGGCATTGTATTTATCAAAAAAGTCGGGCTGGGCAATGGTTTCTGTATAATTAATTTCCAATTCGGTGTCAATTCGCTTAATCTGCTTTTCCAAATTACTTATTTCAGATTCTACCTTGCTCAGTTTGTTACTTAGCGATTTGTATTTTTTCTGGTCTTCGTAAGATTTGCCACTAGATACCTGGGGCGAAGCTTTAATGACGGTTCTTTTTTCGACCTCTCTAAGGTTTTCAACATTTCTTTGTTCTAGATAGAAATCAATATCTCCTAGAAACTCCTTTATTTTTTGATCTTTAAATTCATAAACCTTATTGGTTAATCCTTGAAGGAATTCCCTGTCGTGGGATACGACAATGAGCGTGCCTTCAAATTTTTTCAAAGCATCCTTTAATACCGTCTTAGATTGAATATCCAAATGATTAGTAGGCTCATCCATTACCAGAACGTTCAACGGTTGTAGCATTAACTTTGCCAGTGCTAAACGATTACGTTCACCACCAGAGAGCACTCTAACATATTTCTCAACCTCTTCACCCCTAAAGAGAAATGACCCCAAAATATCCCGAACCTTGCTGCGATTACTTTCATTGGCCGCATCAATCATAGTATCTAAAACAGTCTTACTACCATCGAGATATTCAGCTTGATTCTGGGCGAAATACCCTATTTGAACATTATGTCCCAGTTTTAAATTACCCTGATGCTTAATATCACCTACAATTATTTTGGCTAGCGTTGACTTTCCCTGTCCATTTTGTCCCACAAAAGCTGTTTTGCTATCGCGCTCAATCATCAAATTCACATCGGTCAAGACTTTATTATTATAGTAAGATTTTGACACAGACTCTGCCTCTACAACAACCTTACCTGGAGTAGTAGAAATTGGAAAATTTAGCGTCATGACACTGTTATCGTCTTGATCAACTTCAATGATATCCATTCGATCAAGTTTTTTTATTAGTGACTGCGCCATTGTAGCTTTGCTAGCCTTAGCCCTAAATTTTTCGATTAATTTTTCAGTTTGCTCAATTTGCTTTTGCTGATTTTTTTGTGAAGCTAATTGCTGCTCCTTGATTTCGTTTCTCAGCAGTAAAAATTTTGAATATGGTTTTGGGTAATCATAAATACGTCCCAATGAAATTTCAATGGTTCTATTGGTAACGTTATCCAAAAACATTTTATCGTGCGAAACGATGACCACAGCACCAGCGTAACTCTTTAAAAAACCTTCTAGCCATATGATGGATTCTATATCCAAATGGTTGGTTGGCTCATCGAGTAATAAAATATCATTGTTTTGTAACAGAAGTTTTGCCAATTCAATTCGCATTCTCCACCCTCCAGAAAATGTATCTGTTAACTTGTTGAAGTCTTCTCGCTTAAAACCGAGACCTTGTAAAATTTTTTCAGTTTCGCCCTGATAGTTATAACCACCAATAATCTCGTATTTATGTTGGATTTCATTGAGGTCAATCATTAATTGATTATAACCATCACTTTCATAATCGGTGCGCTCGGCCAATTGAACATTGATATGTTCTAATTTCGACTCAAGCGTTTTTATCTCATGAAAGGCTTCGTAAGATTCTTCCAAAACGGTTCGTCCAGCTTCAAAGTCAATGTCCTGTTTTAAAAAACCGATACTTAAATTCTTATCGGCTGCCATTTGGCCAGAATCTGGTTCTAGCTCTTTAGATAGAATTTTAAGCATTGTAGACTTCCCAGCACCATTCTTACCAATCAAACCTACCCTGTCGCCGTGACTGAGTTTGAAGGTAAGGTCTTCAAAAAGATATTCACCTTGAAATGAAATTGAAAGATTATGGATATTAAGCATCTTAAAAGCTACGATTTTCTGTTCGTCAATACCTATCTTTGTATAGGTTATCAAAACGCAAAAGTAAATAAAACTTCATGCTTAAAGGGACAAAAATATATAGCATTTTCACAGGTACTTGCCCGCGATGTCACGGTGAATCTATGTACGAAACGAAAAATCCCTTTGTAATTTCTGACGTTTTAAAAATAAATGATAATTGTTCTAAATGCGGATTACGATACCGATTAGAACCTTCATTTTTTTACGGATCAATGTATGTAAGTTATGGCGTAGGAATTGCCTTCGCCGTGGCCGCATTTATAATAAGCTATTATTTTATTGGGCTATCGTTACTGGCTTCATTTTTTGCTATTGTGATAACCTTATTGATTGGAGGTCCAGTAATTATGCGTTTATCCAGAAATATTTGGATAAATATGTTTGTCAATTACAATAAACATGCGCAAACTGAACACAAAAAGAAGATAATTACCGAAAAGCCTTAAATCTACTCAAATCAATCTCGGAGTCGAGCGAATGAGCTAATTCAATATGGTCAAATAACTGCTTGGCGATGTAAGGTGCTATCATTACACCTCTCGTTCCCATACCGTTTAACATATAAACATTTTTATGAAGAAGACTTGCTCCAACCAGAGGTCGTCTATCTTTTGTAGTTGGTCTTATCCCCGCCACTTGTTCTCTAACTTCGAAATCACAATTGACTACTGTTTTCAATTTTGAAATTAGTTGTGTTTTTCCCTCTTCGGAAATGCTTTCCGTTTTATCTTCCCGGTTATAAGTTGCACCGACCCAATATAAATCCTCACCCATCGGTACCACAAAAACTGATGATTTGATTATAAAATCCAATTTTAGCTTTGGCGCTTTGATAATTAGCATCTCACCCTTAAGACCAACTATTGGCAAATCTTCAAAAAACGGATTCGCTTTTGCGCCGAAACCTTCAGTGAAAATAATGTACTTTGCCTTTAAATCACCCTTGTAATGAATATCAGTCTCAGTAACCTTAAGATGATTTGGGCTTAATCGCTCTTTTGAAAAAAGGTCCTGATTTCTTAAATAGTCTCTGTAACGTTCTACAAGCGTCTTGGTATGGATTCGTCCTGAATGCAACACTTTACCAAAACCAAATGGTGCATCAATTTCTGGATTGTTATTTTTTAATATTTCGGAATGGATAAATTCTGAAAGTATTGGCTTATCTGAAGCAACCGCCCAATTGTTCTGTTCTTTAATGGACGTAAACTTTCGTCTAACTGAAATAGGGTAATTCAATTTTACCTTCAAAAGCTGCTCCAATTCATTGTAGTGCGGCATTGCTAAAGCTAATTGCTCTTTTGCAAACCAAGCTGGTGTGAATCTTTTTAAGATTACCGGGTTGTACAATCCCGCTGCAACACTTGAGGACCTTTGGGAGTTGTTGTCAAACACTTTGAATGACTTATTAAACTTACGTAATTGCTCACAAAAAGCAATCCCTGCCAGACCACAACCAACAATAATATAATCTACATTTTTCATGTATAGTTAAAACAATACGCAAAGATAAGTCCTGAAACGCCAAACGCCCGCGAAAAGCGGGCGTTTGATAATTTAATTATTTTTGGAATCAATAGTTCCACATGTCTTGTTCAAAATTTCGAATCTTATCCTTGATTCTATCGGATTCGAGGAGTTGCATCAAGGCATTATCAGCAACATATTCTTTAACCTCACGGTCTCCGTACACGTTTTCCTCTTTGTGCATATAACCATTGAATCTTCTAGAATTCAACAAATGGTCAAACGATAAGGGAGATGCACTATTCCTGTTGTTGAAGGCCTTAGCATCATGCAACACTTGTCTAGCTTCAGGATAGAATACCCAAAATAAAGCATTCGGCGTCTTTAATGTCTCATCATCTGAGTCAAGAAAGTTCACATCTGGTGCTGCCGGAGCAATACCCAAAATTCTATACTTTAACTCACCGTGACGCTTATCAAAATACCATAGTCCTTTGATTAGATAGGCACTGATATTAAAGGCTTCAATATTGGTAGTTGTAATATATTCTGGCGAAACGAAACCATCGGCGTTTAATTGGTCATAACCGATATCTAAGGTATCGACCTTGGTGGTTATATCCTTAATCTCCTTTTGGGTTCGCTTAGAATGAAAATAAGAATCGTTATAGACATTTTCAATTTTACCCTCTTTTACAGCCTTAATCAAAACATGATATAACGAACGTCTGTCCTTACCGATGTTATTGGTGTCAACTGGAAAGTAAAGTGGAAAATTTACTCTTTCATCCAAAACTACCTTTTCCCAGGTCATTTTGGAGAAGAGGATATCCCTATCGTCTACATAACCGTATTCTAATGGTTTATCATTATCCAGTGCCAACTGAGCTTCAGTTTTAACACCCACCTCATCCGGGGTTTTGGCATTTAATATATTAGCCTGAGCGAAAACGCTGGAAGTAAATCCTACGGCCGCAATAACTGTTAATATACGTCTATAAATCATCATTTTCAATTTAAATTTGGGGTCGTTGCTAATTTAAAAGCAATTACTCTTTTCTTAGTTTGTCAATTCTATCAATAGTGGACTTGCAGGTTTAATTGCTGGACCGTTACTTCTTGATTTTATGTCAAATATCTGTACGGTTGAACCTCTGGGTGCACTACGCAAGGTAGATTTAGCTGCGGCGCTCAACCTGTTACCAGAACAGGTTACAGATGGTTTGCCTTCAACCTTCATTTTAAATCCAGTCACGGTCAATGGTAAATCAAAATCAAATTCTTCAAGAACCACCTCAATTTTACCAATTTCAACATTCTTTCTTGGTAAAGAAGCCTTTCCTACTTGCCCCGCAATTCGACCAGCTGGTTTTGGTATATCCTTAATTCTAAAGACTGCTTTATCTGAAACTGGACTTCCATCATCCAATGTCGCTGTCACATTAATAGTAACCTCACGGCCTGATGTTGGTACCATAGTATATTTACCCATGCCAGAGGCTTTTTTAAGACCAGCACCTGAGGCCGAAACCTTGTTATCTGGAACACCAGCAAAAGAAATGGTCATTGGGTTAACAACACCACGATAGACAACGTTCATTTTATCGGCAGAAATTGTAGCAGAATTTGGTCTTGGTACTACAACATAGTTTCCTTTAATTGGAATATCCAATGGTTTACCATCTTCTAAGAAAGTAAATGTTCCTTTAATCTCTTGTTCTCCAACACCTCCAACATTAAAATCTAATCTTGCGGCGCCAGTGGAGTCAATCGCATTTTCTAAATTAACTGCCTCACCGTCAATACTCAAACCAGTTGGTGTGACATTAGCGTACTTACCAAGAACGACTTTACCTTGAAATTTCTCTCCAGCAAAGAAAGCAGATTTATCTGCAATTATAATTGCCTGGTAATTTTTCAGTGAAACAGCCTCATCTAAGGTATTACCTAAAAATACGTTAAACATATTTGCTTCGGTAACCTTAACGTCATTTTGCATTGCCGTTAATTTGGTATAAGATGCAATTGCTGGGAAACCTTTAAAGTTGTAGTCTAACCAATCAATCTTTTTACCATCCTTATTGGTTTCATCTTTTGTACTAAAACGCTTTTCGAAGTTTTCGATTGCTTTAGTGTACTTCACATCGTCACCGATAATACCTTTAACATCTTTCTTATAGGCTTCGATAGTGGCCATTACCTCTTGACCTTTCTTAGTAAGTCTATCACCAGTAAACCAAGCTTCATCCAAGATATCGGTTTTATCCATTGCCTCAAATGGTAATTTACCAGTTTTAGGGTCTATTTCGTACTTACCGACATTAATTATCTCAGCTTTCAAACTTCCAAGATACTTGTAAAATTTATCAGATACAGCACTTATTTGCTTTGCCTTATCAGCTGCCAATGCAAACTCAGCTGGTTTTTCTTCAGCCTTAACCTCTAGATTAGCTAGAAGTTTTGCATTCATTTCAGTTGTTACTTCGTTGGCTTCATCAAACTTTTCGTCCATAAGACAAAAAGCAGACAATACCTCTTTTGACATATTCATGGCTATCATTGCGATAAAGACCAGATACATCAAGTTTATCATTTTCTGCCTTGCAGATAATTTTCCTCCTGCCATTGTTTTTGGTTTTTAGTGTTGTTAATTAAATTAATTTCAGTTTCTAAAAACCAATTAGTTTTTGTTCATTGCAGAAAGCATTCCACCATAAACACCATTTAACGATGATAAGTTAGATGCTAAATGTTGCATTTGTTCTTTCAACTTGGTAGCGTTTTCAACGGCTTCTTCATTAATTGCAGCTTGTCGATTTGCGCTCTCCATTTGTACTTTATACAAACTGTTTAAAGATTCCATTTGGGCAGCTGCCAATGACATTTCCTCACTATATTTCTTTTGAGCTTGCATGGCATCAATTGTTGGAGTTATTTCTTTAGCAGCACCTTCAAAGTTTTTGATACTGGAACCAAGACTTGACATTAATTCGCTGTCAATTTTTGCTTCTTTAAGTAGCTCATCTAATTTCTTAGACAACTGAGCCTCTGCATCCTTAGGAGTAGTTTTCTTA
>JBCCOJ010000085.1:0-12341 GCA_039025415.1 Bacteroidota bacterium
AAACAAATATAGTATAGTAGTTTGCCGCCAAAAGCTTCGCAAATCGTCTCTATTTAAGAATTTTGTTTTTTAATGATATAAATTAACGATGAAAACTCACCAGATCGTCGTGCTTGGAGATTTGAACGTGAGGCAATCCAAAATGCCTTGATTGGGTTCATAAATCCGTTTTTAAATTTTTCGGAAAGTAATGAAACATAATAGGCGTCGAAGACCATTGGTAGTGTTTTTTCTAAAATCATATTTTTTTTACCAACCAATCTTGAGATAGAGGTTTTTGAAAAATGCCATAAATGCCTTGGCACGTCATATGCTGCCCAAAATGTCCCATAGTATTTGGCATCATAGCTCCTAAAATTTGGAACTGCTATAATTAATTTTCCTTCAGACTTTAACAAAGATTCAAAAATGGTGATATGTTGGTCCAGCTTTGGCAGGTGCTCCAATACATGCCATAGCGTAATAACATCAAAACTGCCTTTTGGCAACTCTAACAACTTGTCAACATCAAAAACAGCGTCATTAATTTTTTTATTTGCCAATTCCCTTGCCGATTGGCTTGGTTCAATCCCTGTTATTTCCCATCCGTCCTCTTTAGCAGTCTTTAAAAAATCACCAGTGCCGCAACCGACATCCAATAGGTTTTTGCCTTCATTAGAAAACGAATTAATTAACTTCAATTTTCTTTTAAGCGCAATTGACTTTACTTTTTGGTAAATGAACTCTAAGAGATTTCTTTTTGAATCTGTATGTGAAATATAATCTTCGCTTTGGTAGTAAAGGGGTAATTTTTCTTCAGATGGTTGTGGACGGGTTTCGAGCATGTCCGACTCAGAATTATAATACAATTCGAACTCTTCGCCTGAAACGGAGTGGTCTTCGACTTTTAGGAAAGGGGGCTTATTTTCTTTTGTTTTCATTGCAAACTCAGAGGAGCTATTGTTTTTACTATGCGTAAGATTGCTTTACTTCGGCTTCGCTCAGCACAGGCTTTGTGCCTCCTCGCAATGACATGGCGCTGTTTTTTGAATTTTTCGATATAAAAAGTCTTACGAATGTCATTGCGAACGAAGTGAAGCAATCTCTTCAATTTAGCTCTGAGATTGCTTCGTCGTACCTCCTCGCAATGACATTATTCATGTCCATGTTCCACGTGGAACGATTTAGACCTATCGGATTTTAGAAAATCTGACGATCCTGAAACTATCTTCCGAGGTAAACCAGCAACACCGAAACGTCACTGGGCGAAACCCCAGAAATTCTAGATGCCTGTGAAATAGTCACGGGTTGAATCTTACTCAATTTCTGAATCCCCTCTGAGCTCATCGATTTCAATTTCGTATAATCAAAATTCCTAGGGATTTTTACATCCTCAAGACGGTTGAGCTTATCAGCATTGTTCTTCTCTTTTTTAATATATCCCGCATATTTCACCTGGATTTCTGTCTGCTCAATAACCTCGGTGTCCAAGTCATTGTCTTTAATGTAGTTTTCAACAGCTGTAACTTTCCGCATGTCTTCGGTTGTGATATTTGGCCTCGCAAATATCTTAAACATCTTATCCTGTTGCTTAACGGTCGCCGAATTTTTGGACTCCAAAATAGGGTTTATTTCCTCTGGCTTAACACTAGTATCCCTGAAAAATTGAACAAAATTTTCTGATTGGGATTGCTTTTCCTCCATGCGTCTTACTCTTTCTGCACTAGCCAATCCAAGCTCATACCCCTTTGGCGTTAATCGAAAATCTGCGTTGTCTTGCCTAAGTAAAGTTCTATATTCTGCTCGGGAAGTAAACATGCGATAAGGTTCTTCTGTCCCTTTTGTGATTAGGTCATCAATCAAAACGCCTATGTAGGCCTCATTTCTTTTTAGAATAAATTCATCTTTATCCTGAATTTTTAATGCTGCATTGATACCCGCCATTAAGCCCTGAGAAGCTGCTTCCTCATAACCCGTTGTTCCGTTAATTTGTCCTGCAAAAAAGAGGCCATCAACTAGTTTTGTTTCAAGAGTGTGCTTCAATTGCGTGGGTGGAAAATAGTCGTATTCTATAGCGTATCCCGGCCGAAAAAACTTCACGTTTTCAAAACCAACCACAGACTTCAATGCTTTATACTGCACATCCTCTGGAAGTGAAGTTGAAAATCCGTTGACATAAACCTCTACAGTATTCCAGCCTTCTGGTTCAACGAATAATTGATGCCTTTCTCGTTCTGCAAACCGATTAATCTTATCCTCAATAGACGGGCAGTATCTTGGCCCAGTGCTTTTAATCCTACCATTGAACATTGGCGAACGACCAAAACCTTCCCGCAGCAAATCATGCACCTCGGGGCTCGTATAGGTCATATGACAAGAACGTTGTTCTTGAAGGGGTTTAATTGACTTCAAATAAGAAAACTTTTCAGGACGATCATCACCTGGTTGTTCAACCATTTTTGAATAGTCCAAACTTCGCCCGTCTACCCTCGGGGGGGTGCCTGTCTTCATTCTCCCTGAATCAAAACCCAGGTCTATTAACTGTTCGGTTATACCCGTAGCAGCCCTTTCGCCTGCTCTTCCGCCACCGAAATTTTTATCACCAATGTGTATTAAGCCATTAAGAAATGTGCCATTAGTCAACACAACTGTTTTTGCTTTAACCTCAATTCCTAGAGACGTTTTAACACCAACAATTTTATCATTTTCCACAATTAAACCAGACACCATTTCTTGGTAGAAGTCCAGATTCTCTGTTTTTTCCAAAAGCAATCTCCAATCCTCAGCAAATCTCATTCGGTCGCTTTGAACCCTAGGGCTCCACATAGCAGGGCCCTTTGATTTATTAAGCATCTTAAATTGAATTGCGGAACTGTCACTAACAATTCCGCTATATCCACCAAGCGCATCTATTTCCCTTACTATTTGCCCTTTGGCAATTCCACCCATCGCAGGGTTACAGGACATCTGTGCGATGTTCTGCAAATTCATGGTTATTAGAAGGGTCTTGCTTCCCATATTGGCTGCAGCCGCAGCGGCCTCACTACCAGCGTGACCCGCACCAACAACAACAACATCATATAACTCGTTAAACATGATTCTCAATTTGTTCCACGTGGAACGTAAGGATTTATTTTTAGGCGTGCAAAGATACAACCTAAATTGGGCAAATCAAATCCCCGGCTCTAAGTAGAAGTCTTCTTTACCGCGCATCATCCTTGCATCCGATTCGGTCTTGTCTTTGTAACCGCATAAATGCAGAACACCATGAACCATAACCCTACGAAGCTCATTTTCAAAATCCACTTTATAAGTATCAGCATTTTCTTTTACCCTTTCAACTGAAATGTAAATATCCCCATGCAACTCGTTGCCCAGGGTATAATCGAAAGTTATTATATCTGTAAATGTGTCATGATTGAGATACTTTTGATTTAATTTCAAAAGATAATTATCATCACAAAAAATGTAATTGATTTCGCCTTCAGATTTGTTTTCGGAAGAAATTACTTTTGAAAGCCATTCATTCACGTCCTGAAAATTTTCCACATTAAAATTAGATTCAGAATTAAAACTAATCATCAGATGTCCGAGTTTTAAAATAGTCCTGAACTTTCTTTTTGTAAACTTGCTGTAAAGGGAAGGCCTGCCGATTTAATATTTCAGTTGTATTGAAGTACTTCTTAGCATTAGGCAATTTACTATTGGTGGTGTTTTCAAACTCATCTCGATTTGAGTCTGACTTACGTTTGTTATCTTGACCCTGTGTGAACGTTGCATTTTCTAATTTTAAGAGCTGATGTTCCAACTCCATCATCTTTTGTAGGGTTTGATTGGTAAACCCATTGTTTATCAAATCCTGCTCGACCTGTTCCATGTCTTTTACCAATTTTTCAGTAAGGCCTTTTTCAAACGCTTGACCGTATTTATCTTCCAATTGTTTTTCTAATGCCAATCGCAAACGTTGCTGCTGCTGAAATATTTCGTACAACTCGCCGTTCATAAATTCATCCCCATTGTTACCATTGCTACCCTCACCGCCTTCATTTCCGTCTTTACCTCTCTGGCCTTCCTTTGAGTTTTTTCCATCTTCTCCACTTTTGCCTTCTTTTCCATCCTTAGGATCACCAGACTCCCCTGAACTTTGACCTTCTCCTTCCCCATTACCCTGTTCACCATCGCTAGGCTTTTGACCATCTTTACCGCCTTTGCTCATGCCATTCTCCATTTTCTTTCTAAGCTCACTTTGACTCATGATTATATCCTGTAACTGCCCTTCCTGACCCTGACCTTGGCCAGCACCAGAACCACTGCCCTTGCCCATTGCCGAATCCATTTCAGCGTTCATGTCATCTAAGATGTCGCTTAAAAAACTAGCTAATTCATTGGTTGAGGTTACCGTATACTGTTGGGTACTAACGCCCTGATATATCTGATTTTCAGATAATTGCCCTAAGGATTTATCAATATTAAAGAACACATCGGTAATTTGCTTATTGACCTGCTCAGATATTCTGGGCTGCCTTAAGGATAAGGCAAATAGGCTATCATCAATATGTTCAAAATGTTCTCTTAGGTTACTTTGCTTTCTGAGATACTTTCCATACTCATTATTGTTAAGCTCCATTCCCTTAAATTGATTCATCAGGCTTTCCTGATCAAATGAAAAGAGCACCAAATTATCGAGTATCTGTCTTAAAACATCCGCATCCTCCTGTAATTGAGAGCCACCACCCATCATCATCATACCTGCCATACTCTGCGACATTTCCTTCATTTTCTTTGCTGCATTCTTTTGTTTCTGCTGTGCTTTTTGCTGGGGAGAATCTTGAGGACTTTGGCCATCAGAAGGTTCTTGAGGTTCCTGTGGCTGTTCCTCCTGTTTTTCATTTTCCTGATTTTGGTCACTGCGTTCGCCTTCATTATCTTTCTGTTCAGAATCTTCAGGCTGCTCTTCAGCATCCATTTCCTTCTGCTCCTCAAGCGCTTCTGTTGCTTCTTCTTGATCTTGCTTAATGGACTCCTCAGTTGGTTTGTCCTGTGGAATGTCAATTGGTTTTTTTAATTCTTTGTTCTCTTTTTGGAGCGCATCCATTTCTTTTTGCAAATCTTCAAACTTTTTATTCAGCTTCTCTTGCGCCTCTTTGTTGTTTTTGTCCTTAGTTTCCTCAGATAATTTTTCTTGCTCCTCAGCCAGTATCTCTAAGTCTTTCATCAACTTCTCGGCCTTTTTGGCAACATAGAATCGCTTGGTCAACTCAAGAAGTTGTTTGAGACTACGCTCTTTATTTTTATTTTGTTTGGCAAGTTGCTCTAGCTTTTCAGTAAGGTCTTCCTTCCGGATTTTATCTTGCAGTTTTTTTAATTCATCTAAAAGCTTTTCATCTTTCTTGAGCTGTTCTTCATTTTCATTAAGGCGCTGTTTCAACTGTTCCTTAAAAGGGTCTTTTTCCTTATTCTCTTTTTGGAATTGCTCTAGATTATCCTTGAGCTTTTTGTTAAAATTCTTCATCAACTGCTCCTGCTCCTTCTGGCGTTGAATGAAATTTTCGAACTTTTTTCTATCATTGAAATTAAGCTCCTTTTTCTCCTTTTGGGTTTTTGATAGTTCTTCTAACTCCTTGTCCTGCTTTTGTAATTTTTCAAAAGTCTTGTTAATATCCTCAATCGTTTCGTTTTGCTCCCTGAGTTGTCTTTGCTCCTCTTCACCCTTGGTCAATTTCCTGTAGCTGAAAACGGAACTTTTCGTGCTCTTGAAATTATTTATGGCATCGTTGTCAAAAACCTGAAAATACAATTCGTAATCCACCCCTTCCTTCAAATTGAGATTATCGGGAAAAGCACTAACAAATTCATCAAAATTAGACTTCGAAACCGCTATTATTTCTTTTGATAATTCATTAGGGGCCTGACTTGGATAATAGACCATTTGTAATTTTTGCAAGCCATAATCGTCACTTACTTGTCCGTAGAAATACAGTGTTTGATTATCCAGACTGTCACGTTGCATTTTAACTTCAAGCTCTGGATAGCCATCCTTAATAACATTTAAACTAAAAGCTAAATTTTCGAAATCCTTCAACTGCTGGTTACTGGTGCTTATATTATAATCAGTATTTGAATAAATTCTCTTCGATGTTTCAAACTTTCCTTTAGAGATAGCTCTGAAATCCATGGTGTCCTTAGAATACCATTTCACATTGTCGGTAGATTTAGCTAAAACACGCCAAGTGACATCTGTACCCTCTGGAACGGTAGAATTACCCGAACTCTTTAATACCTCATCGGGCCTTTTTAAGTATGAAGGATAGTCCAAAACCATTTCAAAATTAACGATGGTGGGCGTATTTATAACCTCAAGATTATAAAATTTAGAACTTACATCGTTGGCCGACAATTGAAATTCTAAGGTTTCCCTTGGTTGAGAAAAGGTATACTCAAATTTTCCTGGTGCTATTTGCTGTAAAAAATAGTTTTGACCGTTATAGCTTATTTGTGCGCTTTCGGGTATGATATCGCCCGCAGTATTTACAATTAATTTAAAATCCTTGTTTTCGATAGCGTCCAAGCTTTCATTGACCACAAAGAATTGAAACGGTGCGGGAGGTTCATAGGCGGTTTTATAGTCCACAACCCTTTTATAACTTTCGCTAAACCAATCAATTTTACCTGTAGCATATGACAATAATAGTATGATTATTGGGATGGCGGCATATTTCAAATATTTAGCGTTTTTCCTAAAATTAATGGCGAAATTAAATGGAATCGGTGTAAGCTCAGCTGATTTCTGCTCGATACTAGCCACTAGTAGTTCAGACTGTGTGCTGTTTTGTTTTAACTGAAGTACATTTAGTAATTTATCACTTACTTCTGGAAAGTGATTGCCAATTATTCTGGACGCATCCTCATAGGCAATACCCTTCTGTAATTTGAACAATTTTGTAATAGGAAGCGCAATAAATTTTACAAACAATCCTGTTTCCACCGCAATAAACAACCAAAACAAAATGGTTCTAGCGGTTGGATTCAACCAGAGTAAATATTCAACGAGCAATGTGAATATGAGATACAGCAAACCAATTGCGAAAAACAAAATAACACCCTTGAGCAATTCGTTAACGTAATAACGTTTAATGAACTGTTCTAATTTTTGCTGTATGTTTTGGAAATTTGAGGTCATATTCTAAGTAACTTACTAAACTTCGATTTTATTTTATTCTGTAATTCCTTACCTTAAGCCCCACCCGAAATTCTTTTCGTGAAGAAATTCGACCTCCCCAAAAGGGAGGTTGCTCAATGGATAAATATAATGTATTTCGAATTTTTACATATTAAAAATATCATAAGATGAAAGACCTTAAATTAAGATGAAAGACCTTAAATATCTAGCCGCCTTTTCAATTCCTCTTGTGGCATTTTTGAGTTTGTATTTTAGAGGAAACCTAGTTTTTATAACTCCAATTTATGCTTTTGTACTAATTCCGTTAATGGAAATGATATTTCCGGTAGATACTCAAAATCTCGATTCAGATGAAGTTGATTCTCGATTAAAACGCAAGGTTTTTGACTGGTTGCTATATCTCAACTTACCAATTGTTTTTGGATTGGTGGCATACGGCTTTTTTATAATAAGTAGACTCCCGCTGGAAACTTATGAATTTGTTGGCGCGATAATTTCAATTGGAATCGTACTTGGCGTTAATGGCATAAACGTAGCTCACGAGTTGGGTCATCGTCAAACAACTAACGAACGTTTTATCGGGAAAGCACTTTTACTGCCTTCATTATACATGCATTTTTTTATCGAACATAATTACGGGCACCATCTGCAAGCTGCAACTAAAGAAGATCCCGCTACCGCTAGATACAACCAAACCGTATATTCATTTTGGGTTACTTCAATTTTTAGACAATATGCGAGTGCTTGGAAAATTCAAATGAATCTTTTAAAGCGGAATTCTCAGGCTTTCTTATCGTTTAAGAATGATATGCTGTGGTACACAGTTTTACAATTTTCCTATCTATTTATCTGTTTTTACTTTTTTAGTTTACCAGGGCTAATCTTTGCCTTTTCTGCGGGTATCGTTGGCATATTACTTTTGGAAACCGTTAATTATATCGAGCATTACGGGTTGCTAAGACTTAAGACGAAATCCGGACGTTACGAAAGAGTTAAGGAGATGCATTCCTGGAACTCCAATCACGTTATTGGTAGAATTGTACTCTACGAACTGACCCGCCATAGTGATCACCACTTCAAATCGAGCAAAAAATATCAAATATTGGATTGCCATGACGAAAGTCCGCAGATGCCATTTGGCTATCCCACTTCTATGGTCTTGGCGATGGTGCCGCCACTTTGGTTTGCAATTATGAATAAACGGGTGCCTAAACAAATGGTAGGAGCTCCTTTGTCTGCATAGGATAACATTTCAAAAAAAGGGAAAATTAAAAGTTCTACTTTAGAGAGGACTTTTGAAAAACTGCGTGCCTAAAGTTTAACCCAACTTTAAATCCAACATATTTAGCAAAGAACGCTAAAGGTATATCTTTGTATAAACTGAAATTAACAAAGAAAAGCCTTCTTTTTCATGGAAAAACCCATCCGCGTGCGCTTTGCACCAAGCCCTACTGGGCCTTTGCATATTGGTGGTGTTAGAACCGCTCTTTTCAATTATCTATTTGCAAAAAAATATAACGGACAATTCATTCTTCGCATTGAGGATACCGACCAAAATCGCTACGTCGAAGGCGCCGAAAAATATATCGTCGATGCCCTTAACTGGTGCGGAATGCATATTGACGAAGGTATTACCCCTAATCTTAACTCAAACGATAAGGGAAATTTTGGCCCCTACCGTCAAAGTGAACGCAAACATTTATATAAAGACTATGCCGAACAGCTTATCACTAGTGGTCACGCCTACTATGCCTTTGATAGCGCCGAAACCTTGGAATACCATCGCAAAGACCACGAAGCAAAAGGTAAGACCTTTATTTACAATTGGCACAATCGTGAAAAACTTAGTAATTCACTAACGCTTTCCGAAGATGAGGTTAAACAAAAAATTGAAGCTGGTGCTGATTATGTAATTCGATTTAAGTCCCCAAAAGATGAAACACTTCATCTGAAGGATATTATTCGTGGCGATATTGAAATAGATACCAACATTCTCGATGATAAAGTACTCTTTAAAAGCGATGGGATGCCCACCTACCACTTGGCAAATATTGTTGACGACCATTTAATGGAGATTTCGCACGTGATTCGTGGGGAGGAGTGGCTACCTAGTCTGGCATTGCATTATCAACTCTACGATGCTTTTGGATGGGATAAACCAAAATTTGCGCATCTACCATTAATCCTAAAGCCGACCGGGAAGGGAAAATTGAGTAAGCGTGATGGCGAGAAAATGGGTTTCCCGGTGTTTCCCCTAGAGTGGAAAGACCCTAAGACCGAAGTTGTTTCAAAAGGTTATAAGGAAGAAGGTTACTTCCCCGAGGCGGTAGTTAATTTTTTGGCCTTTCTAGGTTGGAATCCTGGAAATGAACAGGAAATTTTTGATTTGGAAACCTTAACCAACGTTTTTGATTTAAAGCGGGTCAATAAGGCAGGTGCTCGATTTGACCCTGATAAAACCAAATGGTTCAACCATCAGTATATGCAGATGCAGAGCGACGTGCATTTGGCACATCAATTCAAACCAATCGTTGATGGACACGTTGAAAATATCGACATCAATTACATCGAAATGGTAGTTTCCCTCATTAAAGAACGGGCAACATTTGTAAGTGATTTTTGGGAACTAAGCAATTTCTTTTTCGTTGCCCCAAATAATTATACTGAAAAGGCTTTAAAAAAGTCAGTCAAAGATGATACAGCCGAAATTATAAACAAACTCAAAACTGAAATCGAAACAATTGAACAATTTGAAGTGGAAAACCTAAAGACCGAAATCAAGGGCTGGATTACTTCACAAAATATTGGCTTTGGAAAAGTTATGATGCCTCTTAGATTAGCTTTGGTTGGCGACTTAAAAGGGCCTGATGTTTTTGATATTGTTTTTATGATTGGGAAAGATGAGACAATTAATCGCATTGCAGGTCTAATAAAGACTATTCAAAATGAATAAAATTATCATATTTGGTATATTGCTTTTCATTGTTGGACTCTACCTTGAATACCTTTTTGTTATTGGCGATGTTTCATTTCTTTCAGGCATATTATTCGGGGCAGGCATTGGATTAATTATTTATGGTAGCTTCAGAAAAAAGAAAAATTGAAAAACTGATTTTCAATTTTCTTAAAAGTGACAGAATATTCGCTTTGAGAAACATGATTTTACCATTTTGTAAATGACAAAATCAGGCTCTAATTGTATGCTTTCATAACAATTCACAATTTTAATGATATTTTAATTATGGACTAAAAGCCACGATTAAAACTCTGAAATTTGATTTATGGCTTTTTATTTTTTCAAGTTGTCGTTTATCCATTGCCCTTTTAGCCTTATCTTGTAGAAACTAAAAAAACCTTAAACCGTCATGAACAACTTCGTTCTCATTCCAGTCGTATTTATTGGTCTGATCATTTTAATTTCGTCATTTTTTATCGTTAAGCAGAAATCAGCCGCCATTGTTGAACGCTTCGGAAAGTTTCATAGCATGAGACATTCTGGACTAAAATTGAAAATTCCGCTAGTAGATAAAATCGCTGGTCGTTTAAGTCTAAAAATTCAACAATTGGATGTTATTATCGAGACCAAAACCTTGGACGATGTGTTTGTTCGCCTTAAGTTTTAAGTACAAAATCGGGTAATTCGTAATAAGGTTTACGATGCCTTTTACCAATTGGACTATCCCCACGAGCAAATTACAAGCTATGTTTTTGATGTAGTGCGTGCCGAAGTGCCAAAAATGAAACTGGACGATGTATTTGTTAAAAAAGATGATATCGCTTTGGCTGTAAAAGCCGAACTTAACGATGCCATGTTAGAGTATGGTTTTGACATAATTAAAACCCTGGTAACCGATATTGATCCAGATGCCCAGGTAAAGGCAGCCATGAACCGTATTAATGCTTCCGAACGTGAAAAGACAGCTGCTCAGTACGAAGGTGATGCGCAACGTATCTTAATCGTGGAAAAAGCAAAGGCTGAAGCGGAAAGTAAGCGCTTACAGGGTCAAGGTATAGCCGACCAACGTCGTGAAATTGCCCGTGGTTTGGAAGAATCAGTAGAGGTTTTGAACCGAGTGGGAATTAATTCCCAAGAAGCATCAGCATTAATTGTAGTAACCCAGCATTACGACACTTTACAATCGCTAGGTGAGGAGACCAATAGCAACTTAATACTTCTACCAAACTCCCCTCAGGCCGGAAGCCAGATGCTTAACGATATGGTGGCAAGCTTTACGGCAAGTAACCAGATTGGAGAGGCGATGAAAAATGCTCGGAAGAATAAGGAGGAGTGATTTGGGTTATTGGGTTATTGGGTTATTGGATTATTGGATTATTGGATTATTAAAACGGTACTCCTAAATAACTCAATAACCTAACAACTTTACTACTTCTTATAATTTGCAATTAATTCCTTTAATTCATCAAGATAATCCTGTAGCTCCTTATCCATGCTCTCATTTTCATCGTATGTTTTAGGGAGGGTGCTTCGGCTTTCATCTAAATATTTTTGAAGTTCCGGATAGTTTTGTTCAATATCCCTTGTAACGGTTGAAATCTCAGATAGTATTTGTCTTGTTCGCTCATTCATTGTATTTAATTTTTTGTATTAACTTAAATTAAAAGATATCTGCTAATTAAGTTTGACTTATTAAATATTAATACTATCGTTTTTAAGAATTCAAATTAAGAAAACGGACGCCGCTCCTCCCAATCTCGAACAGGATTCATAAATTTTATGATATTCCTTAATATTCGGTTGAGAAAAAATGAATTGGTGTGTTTTAAATAAATTGACATATCGAAAGGCTTGGCTCCCACTGAGCTTTTAATTTCCATTGCGGTTCGGGCAAAAATGATTTGCTCATATCCGTTGGAAATACCGTAATCAACCATATCAAAAAGCATATTCAAATACATTTGATGCTTGTGCTGAAGCTTGGGGTTATAACCTAAAAAATAGGTTTCCAATTTTCTGCCATTATCAATGAGCGTAAAAAACCCTACCAATCTAAACTCGATATAATACCCAATAATCTTAAAATTGTCAGCCAAAGAATTTTTAAGTTCGTAAAAATGGTTTTTATGAAGTTTAAAGGAATTTACCCCTGCATTATCTGAAACGTTTTCATAAAGCTCAAACACTACATCTGCATTATGTTTTAGGGACTCTAAACCGATTTCC
>JBCCOJ010000086.1:0-12321 GCA_039025415.1 Bacteroidota bacterium
ATTCAGGAATTGAAAGATAGGGTCTCCAAAATTGACTTGAAGAAAGCCGAATTAATTTCAAATATTCACGGTAATTAGTTTGTTTATTTTTTCAGATAGCAAAATCACCAACATTTCTTATCTTTAATTAAAAATTTGCTTTGGAGACAATTATTAATTATTTCGAGACCATTCCGTCATTGCACAGGAGTTTAATCCTCGTTGGTGGGCTTACGTTTTTTTGGCTTTTAGAGGGTACTTTACCGTTATTCAACTTTAAATACAAAAAATGGAAGCATGCGGCCCCTAATATTTTCTTCACATTTACAACCGTTGTTGTAAACTTTGCTCTTGCTTTTTTATTGGTTAAAACGGCCGACTGGGTAAAAATTAATGAATTTGGAATAATAAATTGGATACCTAATTTACCCCTATGGGCTTATATTTTGCTAGGTGTTTTATTATTAGACTTGATTGGTGCTTACTTAGCACATTTGGTAGAGCATAAAGTAAAACCGCTCTGGATGGTTCATTTAGTGCATCATAGTGACCATCATGTTGATACCACAACCGCCAATAGACATCATCCTTTGGAAAGCATGATTCGTTTTGGTTTTACGTTGATAGGTGTTTTTATTGTGGGTACGCCAATTGCGATTGTTTTCTTATATCAATCCCTTTCCTTGGTCTTCACGCAGTTTAATCATGCAAATATCAAACTTCCAAAAAGGGTAGATAAATTTATCAGCTACATATTTGTCTCGCCAGATATGCATAAAGTGCATCACCATTATGTGTTACCCTACACAGATTCTAACTACGGCAATATATTTTCCATCTGGGACAGAATATTCGGGACCTTTATGGTTTTAGACAGGGAAAAATTGGTTTATGGGGTAGATACATTTTATGATGAGGAGGCCAATGGGAAGATTGGACACCTTTTAAAGCAGCCTTTTCATAAATACCGAAAACCAACGACAATAGGTTCTGCTGAATGATACGAGGTTTCGGGCTACTGTTGGTTCTTTTCTGTTTTTCCTGCCAAACCCAAAATAAATCTGAAATGGATATCCAAGGGCATAGAGGTTGTCGCGGTTTGTTACCAGAAAATTCAATCCCTGCTTTTAAGAAGGCCATTGACATTGGTGTTTCAACCTTAGAACTAGACGTGGTAATTTCAAAGGATAAAAAAGTAGTTGTTTCCCACGAGCCTTACATGAATCATGAAATTGCATTAAAACCTAACGGTGATGAAATTTCCATAGAAAACGAAAAAGAGTTCAACTTGTATCAGATGGCTTATGATAGCATTAAGGCTTATGATTGCGGCAGTAAAGTCCATCCTAGATTTCCCCAACAGAAAAAAATGATGGTTTATAAACCTTTGCTTTCTGAGATGATTCAAATTTCTGAAAAGCAATCTAACCAAGCCATTAATTATAATGTTGAGATTAAGAGCCATCCAGATTATGACGGTGTCTACACTCCAGAGGTTTCAGAATTTGTAAAACTGGTTTTGGAGGTCATCGTTTCCGAAGGTGTTGAAGAGCGAACATCCTTACAATCTTTCGATTTAAGGGCTTTAGAGGAAATCTACAAGCAAAATCCAAAAATCATAACCGCCATACTAATTGATGAAAACGAAAAGATTTCAGATAAAGTTTCAAAGCTATCCTTCAAACCAGAGATAATAAGTCCCTTTTTTGCTCTACTTAATGAAGAGAATGTCGCAAAATTCCAAAAAGAAGACTTCAAAATAGTACCATGGACGGTAAATAAACCTGAGGATATCCAAGCAATGCTAGAGTTGAAAGTTGACGGTATTATTTCAGACTATCCTGATTTAGTCATAAGTAAAGTCATTGAATACTAATAGGTGGAAAATAAATTAAAATGCCTCTTAGAGTGTGCCTAAAAATCAAACAATATTTGTTGAAATTTAAGTATTCGACCAGTAATTTGAACGAAACTTATAGATATTAAGCCATAAATATCAGTCAATCAAAGAGATAATTTAACAAGAAACTTGTTCGTTCAACGAGTTTTTTTGTTTAAAATCCAGAATTAGACTATTTTCGAGTCAGCTTATGTTATTACGTCGCCCTAAGCGTCTTAACTTAACCCCGCTATTATGCGAAAAATTATTTTACTTTTATTTTCGTTATTGCTTAGTCATGTCCTCTTTGCACAGATGGACTATTCGATTAGGAATGAGATAGAACGAAATTACAATATGCTTGCAGATGGCCTTAAACAGGATTTATCTGTTTCTAAAGATTCCCTTGTACTAGTAAACGAAAAGCTTTTTAGTAAAATACGTTTCTTCAACGATACTTTTGATGAAACTTTTTATTTTAAACCCGCAGTCAAAAAGGGTATGATTTCCTTGAATGAATTGCCTCTAGGCAGTTATACGGTAATGTTCTATCAATCTGATATGACCATTGTTTTAAGGGTACACAGAAAATCGAAGTTCAATAATGTTATGGAGAGGCTGTCTGCAGTAGCTGCTGATAATGGTATAATAGAGAGCGATATTTCATTCGAGGCACCTATACATGCTGACTCAGATAATGACATCGCAATTAACGACGAAGACGACTTATCGTGGCTAGTTGATGATTCTCCAAAGAAAAAACTCAAGCGGCAAAAAAATGACGGTAATCTTGAATACGATGCAGTACCTGACAAACTTAATTTATTTGCCAAAAGTAAATTCACTCAATTAGAGGAGGGTAAAATGCATACCTATAATTTGACCGTTCGCGATCGTGACCACGTGCAGACTCGTGAGGAATACAGAAGAACCCATTTAAGACCCAACGGAAAACCTTACGATTAATAAATTAGTGATTGTATAGCAAATAAGGTGCTCTTAGATTTTTAAAGACGATTAAATCATCCTTCCAAGAAGCTCTAATTTCCTCGGCCGAATGGCCACTCTCAATTTGTTTTCTTAATGTTTTGGTTCCAGCCAAATTGGTAAAATAATCATTGAAAAATTTACTTTTTTCAGCCGTATTGGCGTATGCATCAATTAGATATTCCAGACGGATGTAATTGAGGTCCTTTGCATTGGTTAAATTTTCACCGTAACACAGCTCGCCGTTGTGCTTGGGATACTTAGACCCAAGATTAGGTTTTGGTGTAAAATTGTAAGTATAAATGGAATCATGCAAAAAAGGACTACCATAGATTTGAAATTGACTTGAAGTGCCTCGCCCTGCGCTTACGTTAGTTCCTTCAAAAAAACAAAGACTTGGGTAAAGATTTACTGCCCTATCATTTGGCAAATTAGGCGATGGCTTAACGGGTAAGCTGTAGAATTTGGAACGAGAATAATTTTCCATCTTCACGATTATCAATTCGCATTTTGACTTGTTTTTTAACCAATTTTCACCGTTTATCATTTGCGCGTATTCTGCGATCGTCATTCCGTGTACGGTAGGTATGGGATGCATGCCAACGAAACTTTGATGTTCCATTTTCAAAACTGGACCGTCTACATAATGTCCATTGGGATTAGGTCGGTCTAAGATTAAAACGGGTATTTTGGCTGCAGCACAAGCTTCCATGACATAATGTAACGTAGATATATAGGTGTAAAAACGTGCTCCCACATCTTGAATATCAAATATTATAATATCAATATTTTCAATTTTATCCTTGCTCAAAGTTTTGTCACTTCCATAAATTGAAACGATTGGCACCCCGGTTTTGGAATCTATTCCATTTTTAATAGTTTCCCCTGCATCTGCTGTACCTCTAAAACCGTGCTCTGGTGCAAGTACCTTTTTAACATCAATGTCTAGTTTTACTAATGAATCCACCAGATGAATATAGGCTGCTTCACCTAATGATTTTTTGATGGTATTTTCATTATCTTGATTTTCTCTTTTGAAAATGATACTGGTTTGGTTAGCAACTATTCCAACCCTTTTACCTTTTAAATAGGGTAGATACGTTGCCGTTAAATTTGCACCTATAACTAGTTCCTCATTAGGTTGCTTTGCATACTCCTTTTTGTCGTATGCCTTCTCACCGAGCTCTTGTGCAGTAACAGGCGACTGTTCTTTGCAGGATAACAGCGCTAGAAAGAGGGCTATTATTATCGGGAAAAAGTTATTTTTGATCATCAACAAACGCATATCGAAAATTTGAATTTTGAATTCTTTATTTCTAAACGTATAATTAGCAGCAAAACGTATAAAAGTAGTGTTTCGGCACCGATAATTAAAATCGGTATCTCTGCAATTGCAATTGGAATGATTGTAATGTTGATAGCAATCGCTACTGGCTTAGGTCTTCAAAAAAAAGTTCGAGAAAAAGTGGTAGCCTTTAATGGTCATGTCACTATTTCTAATTATGATGGTAATATTTCAAATGAATCAATTGTCCCAATTTCTACAGAACAAGACTTTTATCCGAATTTTAATGGTCTTGATGGTATAGACCATATTCAATCGGTAGCAACAAAATTTGGAGTAATTAGGACTGAAACAGATTTTGAGGGTATCGTTCTAAAGGGAGTAGGTCAAGATTATGATTGGCAATATGTTGTAGAGTTCCTAATAGAAGGTGAGATTCCAAATTATAACGAGGGTATAAGTAATGAAGTTTTGATTTCAAGTTATCTTGCTAATAGATTGCAACTTAAATTAGGCAATAAGTTTCAGACGGTTTTTGGTAAGGAAGACATAGAGCAACTCCCGTTTCAAAGGCAATTTGAAATCGTCGGGATTTTTAATTCAGGATTTCAGGAAATTGATAAGACCTTTATGATTGGAGACCTTCGGCACATCGCAAGAATGAATAAATGGGAAAAAAACCAAACAGGTAATTTTGAAGTTTTCCTCACAGACTTTACCGAGCTTCAAAAGAAAGAATTAGAAATACGAAGTCAACTTCCGCCCTTACTCAACACACAAACCATTGAAGAGAAATTTTACACCACGTTTGAATGGATTAGGATCTTCGATAATAACACCTATGGGATTATAGCCATAATGATTATTGTTGCAGGCATAAATATGATTACTGCACTACTAGTTCTTATTTTAGAACGAACCCAAATGATTGGGGTGTTAAAGGCGCTAGGTAGTTCAAATTGGAGTATAAGAAAGTTGTTTTTGTATAATGCAGCATATTTAATTGGTCTTGGTTTGTTTTGGGGCAACTTACTGGGTTTACTCTTGCTATTCGGGCAACAGCTTTTTGAGATTCTTAAGTTTCCCGACCCAGAGCAATACCACGTTTCGGTGATTCCAGTACATATAGCATTAGACTACATTATCATGTTGAATATCGGCACTTTTGTCGCTTGTTTTTTGATGATGTTGATACCCTCTTACATTATAACCAAAATCGCTCCAGTAAAAGCGATGCGATTTGAATAAATTATTAATGGCGTTACCTCGCTTTGGGCGAGGTCGGGCTATCCGCTATATCTTTTTTAAGCCTTTTCGGGCTTAAAAAAGGATGCCGCTTCTATCCCTAACGCGGGCTTTCTGGAGGTTCCTGTTTTTCAATTTAAAGCAGGTATTCCCGATTTTTCTCTTTTTAAATAAACAGAATTAGCTGAAATACCTATACTCAATTAACTTTTAGTCAAAACAGTGTACAATTCAAGTAGGTATAAGTATTTTTGCGATGCGATAATAACTTAGAAGTTTCGGTTTATATTTATTAAACAGATGTAAATTTAAAGTTAATGCTATGATGCTTTAATCTCAGGTATTAGCTTTTCGACCTCAGATAATTTTACGTTAAAAATGAATTGAAGCGCAGGGCAAAGCAAAAATCGTTTAGGATATATTTTTTTAGAAATTCAAATTTTATCAAGTTGTAAAAGATGATTTTGATATTTTCTACTTGTTATTTTTGCGCCGTAGCGAAAGAAATTTTTAGTAAAATAATCTGCAGTCTTGATTTTTTTGGTTCATTTTTTTATCAAGAAAAAAATGAACCTATTATGAAACCTATTTAATTAGAACTAAAGAAAAGTTTTAAAACTTATAAATATATAATGACCTACGCAGAAAACATTCTCGAAACCATAGGGAACACCCCATTAATAAAAATAAATAAATTAACCGCCGACCTTCCCTGTTTGGTACTTTCAAAATACGAGACTTTCAATCCTGGTAACTCCGTAAAAGATAGGATGGCACTAAAAATGATTGAGGACGCCGAGGCCGATGGCCGTTTGAAGCCAGGAGGAACAATTATTGAAGGGACTTCTGGTAATACGGGAATGGGTCTTGCGCTTGCGGCTATAGTGAAAGGTTACAAGTGCGTCTTTGTGATGAGCGATAAGCAAAGCAAGGAAAAAATGGACATTCTAAAAGCAGTAGGCGCTGAGGTGGTTGTTTGTCCAACCGATGTAGCGCCGACAGACCCACGGAGTTACTACTCCGTATCAAAACGAATGAGTGAGGAAACCCCAAATTCTTGGTACGTGAATCAGTACGATAATCCCAGTAATTGTAAGGCACATTTTGAAAGTACAGGCCCTGAAATCTGGGAACAAACCGATGGAAAGGTCACACATTTTGTGGTTGGTGTCGGTACAGGAGGAACAATTTCTGGTGTGGGCAGTTATCTAAAAATGAAAAATCCAAATGTGAAGGTATGGGGGGTTGATACCTACGGTTCTGTATTTAAAAAATACCATGAAACTGGGATATTTGATGAAAATGAAATCTACCCTTACGTCACTGAAGGCATCGGTGAAGATATATTGCCATCTAATGTGAGATTTGAGATTATAGACGGTTTCACTAAGGTAACTGATAAGGATGCCGCGGTCTATACGCAATTGTTGGCAAAGGAAGAAGGCATGTTTCTTGGCAATAGTGCAGGAGCGGCTATAAAAGGTGTTTTGCAATTAAAGGATCATTTCAAGAAAGATGATGTTGTAGTGGTATTATTTCATGACCACGGCAGCCGTTACGTAGGTAAAATGTTCAATGACGATTGGATGCGAGAAAAAGGATTTATAGATTAAACTCCTATCTAGTAATCTTTTGATTCTTAGTTCAACTTTATACTATCAATTAAAAGTTTAAAGGATTCCTCTTTTTTGTTGCCAATTAAAAATGTTATTTCTTCAATGGTCTCGCCTGGATAATTGGGCATATTTAATTTCCGACCCCTAAATTGAGGTCTCATTTTCTCGAAAGGAACCTCTATGGTCGACCATTCTTCTGTAGTTTCAAATTCATAAACGTAGGTGGCATATTCCCTGCTATTACTTTTAATTCTAAATTGGTAATTTTTCCCATCACCTTTGATTCGCAAAATAGCCTTAGTGAAATTTTCGACATTAAGCTTTGGCATTCGGTAGCGCACCGATGAAAAACCGCCGTTATTTTTCAGCGAGATAAAACCGCTAAATTCACCGTGACCATTTTGGTCAAGATTAAAATTTCCGTTAGAACGTCCACCCATGACCACGTCATCTACAATTTGCCATTTGGAAATATCAATTTCAGGATTAAAATCGAATAAGGTCATTGTGGATAAGATTGAAGCGAAAATAAATACGAATAAATATTTCATAAGTTAGTATGTGAGTTTTTCTTTTTGCAGAGATAACAATCAATTCATTAATCTTTAAACAAGAGTTAAGTGAGGAAGTCAATTCCAATTTTTGCTTCAAGATAATACAGCGTATTCTTTGTTATTGTCAATTTTAAGTTAATCTTTGATTCCATGCCTTTTTACAATTTATAGTACTTTTAAAAGCCTTCATATTTAACTCCTAAAAATGCGAGAGGATTTTCTTCATTACGTTTGGAAACATAAAAAATTTGATATTCTCAATTTAAAGACAACTCAAGGACATAAAATCGAAATTGTTAGCACTGGTGCGCATAACCAAAATTCGGGTCCTGACTTTTTTAATGCACAGCTCAAGATTGACAATCAGCTTTGGGCAGGTAATGTAGAGATTCATATAAAATCAAGTGATTGGTACGCTCACCATCATGAAATAGACAAAGCCTATGACAACGTCATTCTTCACGTAGTTTTTGAAGATGATGCTGAAATCTATAGAAAGGATAATTCAGTAATTCCAACTTTAGAAATTAAGTACTATCTAAATTCAGAAGTGGTTGAAAACTATAATCGATTGTTTTCAAAATCATATAAATGGATAAATTGTGAAGCAAATTTTCAAGAGGTTGATGATTTTATCATATCAAATTGGCTACAAGCATTATATTTTGAAAGATTGGAGCAAAAATCTAGAATTGTTAAACAATTATTGAAATCTTCAAATAATGACTGGGAAGCGGTACTGTTCAAATTATTGGCCAAGAATTTCGGATTAAAGGTTAATGGTGATGCTTTTTTGAGTATTGCGTCTTCAATGGATTTTTCTGTGGTACGAAAAACAAATTCCAGTATAATAAGATTAGAAGCTATATTTTTTGGTCAAAGTAACCTTCTTGCGAAACAGCCCAATAACGATTATGAAAATCAACTTTTAAAAGAATATGAATTCTTAAAACAGAAATTTCAGTTAAATAATGTTGGGGTTCTGCCACTCAAATTCTTTAGATTAAGACCGCCAAATTTTCCAACCATACGCTTGTCTCAGTTGGCCAATTTATATCATCGAGTGCCCAACCTATTCTCTAATATTATTGAGGCCAAACACCTAAATGAATTTTATGATTTGTTCTTAGTTGGTGTTTCAGATTTTTGGAAAACGCACTACACCTTTGAAAAAGAGTCAAAACCTTCCCCTAAGGTACTTACAAAGTCATTCATGGATTTAGTATTAATTAATACGATATTACCATTAAAGTTTCAGTACGCGGTAAATAATGGTAAAACCCCGGATATTGAAATTATAGACCTTATCCAAGCAATAAACTCAGAACAAAATAGCATTGTTCAGGGCTTTAATAATCTAAAGCCGATTGCAGACACTGCTTTAGAAAGTCAAGCGCTCCTTCAATTAAAAGCTGAATATTGCGATAAAAACCAATGCTTAAAATGTGCTATCGGCAATTCACTTTTAGGTAAATAAGTTTTCACGATCGTGCTGTAAATGTTAAATTGCGATATGAAGCGGTCTTACAGGGTACTATATTATTTTCAAAAGCGTGGTTATGATGTTTGTCAACGCATTGCCGATAGAATAGGAATTAGAGCTAAGGTTGTTCGTACAACGTTTATGTATCTAACCTTCGTGACCTTGGGATTTGGTTTCGCGCTTTATTTATTTTTTGCATTTTGGATTAGAATCAAGGATATTGTCTACACGAAACGATCATCTGTTTTCGACCTTTAAAATATGAATCCACTCACTAAGATTTTTAGGGAAAAGATTTACACAGCCGTTTTTTTATTGCTGTTGATTCTCTTTATAGGCGTCATCGGCTTTAAGTTTATGTCTGGATACAGCTGGGTAGATGCCCTTTACATGACGGTTATAACTGTTACTACAGTTGGTTTTAAAGAGGTACACCCCTTGGATAATCAAGCTAAAATTTTTACCATATTTCTAATTTTAGCTAGTGTTATTATTCTGGGCTATGCCATAAGTGTCATTACAGAATATATACTAAGTAAAAATGATGTGGAAGAACTAAAACAAAAAAAGATGCAGAAAAAAATTGACGGATTTGAAAACCATATCATCATATGCGGCTATGGCCGTAACGGGAAGCAGGCGGCAAATAAGCTTATGGCCTACAAAAAGGATTTTGTTGTAGTTGAACGAGATAAGGAAATCATTGATAAATTTGAAATCGACAGCATTCCCTATGTTTTGGGTAATGCCAACGAAGATGAAACGCTAATACAAGCTGGCATCGAACGCGCCAGCACCTTGATTTGTGCTTTACCTAGTGATGCTGATAATCTATTTATTGTACTTTCCGCTCGCCAGATAAATTCAGAACTTTCGATTATAAGCCGGGCTTCAGAAGAAACGTCCTATCAAAAATTAAAGCTCGCAGGCGCAAATAATGTTATTCTTCCAGATAGAATAGGTGGTGACCATATGGCATCTTTGGTTGTGGTTCCAGATTTGATAGAATTTATTGATAATCTCTCGATTGTCGGGAAATCAAATATCAATATTGAGGAAATAGCGGTAGAAAAGCTCTACAATGCCGAAGAGATAAAGACCATAAAGGATTTAGACCTGCGTAAAAAAACTGGGTGTACCGTGATTGGTTATAAAGATGCCGATGGTGACTACATCGTAAATCCAGAGGCTAATCAACAATTAGTGCCAGATTCAAAGGTCATTGTTTTGGGCAGGCCCGAGCAAATTCAAAAATTGAATTCGCTTTTTGATATTTAGCATCAATTTCTTTTTAACTGGTCTCGTTTTAAAGTATGGGAATTTTTTAGCATCTTGTGACCTTTATTTAACATTAGCGTAACTAACTAATCTAATTTTTTTATAATGAAGAAATATCTTCTTTTTTTAAGTGCTTTCATTTTACCTTTCTTAAATTTTGCTCAGGAAGCTGAACAAGTTGGACTTGACCAAAAAATCGACGAGGCTTTTGGAAGCGCAACGGGGTGGTTTGTTCAGTTTATCTTTTATCAAATACCATTTACTGAAGAGATTAAGGTCTACTGGGTTCTTTTTCCTCTTATTCTGGGAGCGGGCTTTTTTACCATTTATTTCAGATTTATAAATTTTACAGGCGTCTGGACTGCTATTAAGGTTGTACAAGGTAAATATGAGGATATTGAACAGTATGGTGCTAAACTGCTTTACGGTGAAGACGGCATTGCAGCGGGTGTTGATATAAATACAGTTGATGATATCGAAAAACATATCGATCAAAACATCGATGATATTTCAGCCGAAGGCGATATTAAAGATACTATAAGAGATGAAAGCTCTGATGGTGAAGTTTCGCACTTTCAGGCACTCACGGCCGCATTATCGGCAACCGTAGGTCTTGGTAATATTGCTGGTGTAGCTATTGCGGTTTCTATCGGTGGCGCGGGGGCAACATTTTGGATGATTGTAGCAGGAATTTTGGGAATGGCATCAAAATTTGTCGAGTGTACATTAGGTGTAAAATATAGGGATGTAGGGCCAGATGGAACTATCTATGGCGGGCCAATGTATTATTTAACAAAAGGTCTTAAGAGTAAGGGTCTAGGTAAAGTTTTGGCTGGTGCATTCGCAATAATGTGTATTGGTGGCTCATTCGGAGGCGGAAATATGTTTCAGGTCAATCAGGCTGTTCAACTGTTTGAGAGTATGACTGGAGGAACAGAATCTTTTATTTACGGTTACCGTTGGTTATTTGGTCTAGTAATGGCTATTCTTGTAGGTATTGTCATTATTGGCGGAATTAAGTCAATAGCTAAGGTTACTGACAAAATTGTGCCTTTTATGGTGGTCATTTATGTTGGTGCTTCGTTATTTGTGCTTATAGCCAAATATGATATGATTGGTTGGGCATTTAATGAAATAATAAGCGGTGCGTTTTCGCCCGTTGGAATCGTTGGTGGGGCCATTGGTGTTCTTATTCAAGGTTTCAGACGAGCAGCCTTTTCAAATGAGGCGGGTGTGGGTTCTGCCTCAATTGCACATTCTGCTGTTAAGACTAAATACCCGGCTTCAGAGGGTATGGTCGCGCTTTTGGAGCCTTTTATAGATACCGTACTAGTTTGCACAATGACTGCCTTAGTATTGATAATTACAGGAAATGTTGACCCGACTAATGCATCACTTAACGATGCCGAGGCAATCTTGTTAACTTCTAGTGCTTTTGAATCGGTCATTAGTTGGTTTCCTTATGTTTTAACTATTGCCGTTGTATTATTTGCGTTCAGTACCCAAATTTCATGGTCTTATTACGGATACCAAGCTTGGGCTTATTTATTTGGCAGAACTAAACGAACGGAATACACATATAAAATTATATTTTGTCTATTTGTAATTGTAGGTGCCTCTGCAAGTCTTAGCTCCGTAATTGGTTTTTCTGATGCTATGATATTTGGGATGATGGTACCAAATATGGTAGGAATTGTTCTTCTTGCTCCTAAAGTCAAGGATGAGCTCAATAAGTATATGAAAGCTATAAAGATGAAAAGAAAGGCTGTGAATTAATCATTCAATGCCTTAGGTTTTATTGCCGAGCCTGATGTGACAAAAAATAAATCATAAGTTCTTAATCATGAATATCTGTTGTCTGTGACATCTTAAAAATTGAATCGAAATACATGAAATCCCACTTCCAGTTTACCAGAAAACAGCGGAGTGGGATTTTATTATTGTTGATTTTGATATTCGTTGTTCAGTTAATTTACTTCTTTGTAGATTTTTCTCCAGACCGTGCAGATGTTAAC
>JBCCOJ010000087.1:0-12286 GCA_039025415.1 Bacteroidota bacterium
AAAACTCATTATATGAGTCTTGAAGTGTATAAGAATTATTGACTAGCTGTATGTTTTTAAATTCAAGCTCATTGATAACACCAGTTTGAAGTCCAGTTTCATAGGCGCTATTTGTTAAGGCCCAAGTTCGCAAACCGCGAAAAAATTTTGGACTTCTTTCCTGTGCGCTTGAGACAGTATAATAACGAGCACTATCTCTCAACATAATGTGATAATCAATATTTTTATCTAATTTCTGCTTATTTAATTTTATTTCTTCAACAAGGCTCTTTTTGAATATAAAGATTTTGTTATCAGTCTTCGATTTTTCGGCCCAATTCGATATTAGAAAACCAAGAAAAACTCCAATGGTAACCGGAATTATTTGAAACATAAGTTCACCAATACGATAATTTACTTTACTTTTCATTTTAGTTTTTTCTGAATTTGAATGTTCTGGCTAAGGTTTTATTGTGCTTTTGAAAAATAAGAATTTTCAAGCAGACAATACGCAAATGAAGTAAGAAGCATTATATGAATTCTAAATTCATAATGGTTTAAGTTATTCAAATTTGAGGCCAAATAGAAAAAACTAAAATATACTACCTTTACCTAGCAAAATAAACCACATGCAACTCCCCAAGTATATTTTAGGCGATAATACAGATTACCCCAACGCCATTTATGTGATTCATACCGAGTTTCCTCGATTTATAATTAATCTTGAAGATGATGACATTGAGTTTTTGGAAGAGTTCGACCAACAAGATCAAAAGGAAATCGAAAATGAGATGGAAAATCTCATCCAAGAAGCTACTGATTTCTACGATAGGGAAATTAAGCGATACGACGAGTAATGTTTGAAGAACTAATAAAATACGATCAAGAACTATTTTTGTATCTCAATGGTTTGGGCACAAAATTTTGGGACCCGTTCTGGCTGGCCTACACTGCAAAATTTAATTGGATTCCGTTCTACGCCTTATTGTGTTACCTGCTTTATAAAAAATTGAATACGAAGATGTTCGTATTGACTTTGATAGTGGTTGCCCTCACAATAACCTTTACAGACCAAGTCACTAATTTATTTAAGCATGGAGTTCAACGCTTTCGGCCCTGTCATGAAAATGGTATCGCCGAGCAGATGCGATTGGTAAGGTCTAGCTGCGGCGGTCTTTACGGTTATTTTTCTGGTCACTCCAGCAATTCAATGGCGGTGGCCATTTTCGTTGGTCTTAATCTCCGTCTACGGTACAAATGGCTCCTCCCAATCTTGATATTTTGGGCCTTGGTCATGGCATATAGCCGTATCTATGTTGGTGCGCATTATCCCTTGGATATTTTGAGTGGCTCACTTTTTGGCGCATTTTCTGGATTTTTGTTCTACAAATTAGAGAAGTACTTACAAAGTCGGTTTCGCTTGGCCTAATCCTTATTTTCTCTCAAGTAGATAAAATTCACTTCTAAGCCTGCCCTTATAACCGCTTTGGTTCGCTTCGGAAATGTTCAAATCATAAACCTTGCTTTTTTTTATCTGAAATTTTTGCTCAATTAGCCTTAAATCGTTCTCGTTCAAACCATCGGTCAAAATCCCGAAAGATTCTTGATTGGGTAATTCTAAGCTGTTTTCAAATTGTAATTGCTCAAGTTTATCACCGTATTCCCAAATCATTTCGGGTGCGATGTGTCCAACGGCATAGATAGGAATACCTTCTGATTTTGAATAGTCCAATAAGTCGGTTGGTGGATTGTAATTATCGGCTTTAAAGGCGTTGAACAGTGGAAGGCCAAGCGCCACAAGCCACACATAAAACAAAATGTTCAATTGAAATGCCCCTCTTAAATTCTTTCGTTTCAATTGAATTATAAGGAATACACCAATTGAAATCAGTACCAAACTTAAAACGACATACGACAGCATGTAATTAGTCAATTCCTCCTTTAAAAGAAAAAATAGGACTATTGGTAAACCTATCGATAGGAGTGCCATTATGCCGAAATGAAAATAGACTGGTATCTTTTTTTGCCACTTGGCCGAGCCTTTAAAATTTCGGACTAGATAATTTACGTAAAACCCTGTATTAATGGCCAACGGTATTAAAACGGGCATGAGATATCGCGATTTTTTTTCGGGTATAATAGATAAAAGCAAAACCGAGATTATGGTCCAGTAAAAACTAAATTTATAGGCCTTTCTATGCCTCACTCTTTTTCGTAAATAGGGGTAAAGTAAGCCAATAAAAGCAAGTATGGTCCACATGCCACTTTGCACGAAAAAACTCCAGTAATAATAGAACGGGCGAACATTATAGCTGATCCAATTACCTGTTTCTTTCTCGGCAATTGATTTGAAAGTTTCAGCGTCTTGAAATCTTACGTATACATACCACCAACCACCGATTAGAAGTGCCAAAGAAATACTACCAATCAGGATTAACCACCATTTTTTTGAATTACGATAACCAAAAGACAATCCATAAGCCATTAAAAAGGGCAGAAAAAGCACATAAAGTGATACCGGGCCTTTACTTAATATCGAACAACCAATAAAAATTCCCGCAAGAAGAGTTCGCTTGGCAATGGCCTTGTTGCGTCTAAAAACCAATACCAATTGGTAAATGCCCATAACCATAAAACCATGGGTATAAATATCTGACGGCGCTTCGAAGGCGATTGCTACAACATAAAATGAGGTTAATAAAATCAGCCCAACATCAAACCCCAATTTCCTATTTTTAGATACTTCTTTAGCAATCAAACCAGTAAAATAACCCGTTATTACAATAAATATCAGGCTCGGTATTCGCATAGCTACCGTACTTTTTATGCCGAAGACCAGACCAAACACCGCACATATCCAACTTGGCAGGGGTGGTTTTTGGTAACGAGGTTCGCCATTCATTGTTGTGAGCAGCCAATTATTGTCAATTAACATTTCCCTAGCGGTAATGAAGTTACGTGCCTCCATGATGCTAACGGGAATAATATTCAGATTAAACCCCAGCATGATAAAAATCATGAGGCATAATGCCAAAAAAGAATTATTTTGAAGTCTCAGAGGCATCAGCTTTTTGGATTAAATAAATATTTCTAATGTAGATAATAAACCCAAGCCCATGGCCCAACATCAACACATAATCATCTCTTATAAAGGCGTAGGTTAAAATGAGCATAGATCCAACGAGGCTCAAAAGCCAAAATCCAAAGGGTAGGGAAGAGGTCTTTCGAATTTCAGAATAGAACCATTGGTAAACAAAACGAAGGGTAAAAATAATTTGGGAAATAATGCCAAGACCAAGCAACCAAAATGGAATCGCTTCATTTTTAAACAACAAATCGATATCAATTTTATTGTTGTTGTAGTAATAAAATACAATCAGAGCAGGGAATATCAATAAAAACCATCTTGCTAGTTTGGGAAAGCGACGCCATTGCTTTTGTAATTGCAAATTTCTGATGTAAATGTAGTAGGTAAGCGATTGGCCCAGCATTATGGCAAAATCCAATCGTAGATAACCGTAAATAAATAAAAGCACCGAAGCTAAAAGACTCAGGGTCCAAAATAGGGTAGGCGTAATTACCTTTCGTTGTTTTTCTGAAGATATCCATTGCATAATCAGCCTTGAGGAAAATAGGATTTGAGCCAGAAAACCAATTCCATAAATTATCCAATCATTCATTAGCCGCGCTTCTTGATATGGTAATTGATGTATTTTTTCTTCATCCAGAGATAGGCGAAACAGTCCATCAAAGGCCCTAAAAGCCTGTTCCAAAGTCCAAATTTTGCAGTACCCGCAACGCGTGGAAAGTGACGAACGGGTATTTGTATCACTTTGCCATTTTGTAATAGAATCATAGCCGGTAAAAAACGATGAAGTCCCTTAAACATTGGGATACGTTTGGCAAAATCAGTTTTAATGACTTTTAATGGGCAACCCGTATCATCCATCCCATCGTGGGTGAATGCTCTTCTTATGCCGTTTGCAATCTTTGAGGACATGTTTTTTACAAAACTGTCTTTGCGGTCTGCACGCACGCCCGTGACTAAATCGTATTCCCCGATGTATTCCAGAAGTTTGTTGAAATCTTCAGGTGCGGTTTGCAAATCAGAATCTATGTAGCCAACCAATTCGGTTTCGGTGTGGTCAAAACCGGCCTTAATTGCGGCGCTAAGACCTCTATTTTCCGAAAATAACAGAAATGAAAAATTATCATTTCTACTACAAATAGCTTCGATTAATTGCTGGCTTTTATCTTTTGAGCCGTCATTTACAAAAAGAATCTTCGTCGCTCGAGTGGCAATTTTGGAATAGTCGAGAAGTTCCTTTTCTACACGTAATAAATTATCCTCCTCATTATATACAGGGACAACTATAGTAAATGCGTACTCCATAAAATTCTCAATGTTGAAATTTGATTCCCTGAAGGCTATTAACCAAGAAATACCAAATTATTCTATTGCCTTTGATTTATATTGGGGCAAAAGTAATCATTTTCCGCACCTTTGATATGTTATTGCAAATATCATAATGGGTCTTTCGGTTTTAAAATCGTTATTTTGCAAATCAAATTTAATCGATGAAAATATTAGTTACTGGCGCCGCAGGATTTATTGGTTCGCATACCGCTGAACGTCTTAATGACCTAGGTCATGAAGTTATAGGGCTTGATAATTTTAATGATTACTATAGCGTTGACTTAAAGGAATTAAACGCCAAAAACCTCTTTGAACAAGGAATAACAATCATACGAAAGGATTTAAGGGATAAGGATTTTTCAAAGGTATTGCCGCAGAATATAGATTATATATTTCATTTTGCAGGTCAACCTGGAATTTCACAAAAGTCATCCTTTGAGGACTATCTTGAGAATAATGTAATTGCCAATAAAAATTTAATGGATTATGCCGAAACCTGCCAAAACTTAAAGCTTTTTGTAAATCTGGCAACCTCTTCAATCTATGGCATTCAGGCAACATTTCCAGAGACCGAAGCACCTAAACCTGCTTCCCATTACGGCGTAACAAAATTGACCGCAGAGCAAATGGTGCTTCAAAAAAGTCGGGAAAATCAATTTAAATCCTGTTCTCTTCGTTTATATTCGGTTATTGGTCCTAGAGAACGCCCCGAAAAGATGTACACCAAATTAATTGACCTGGGTATTAAAGGCGAAAAATTTCCTTTATTTGAAGGTAGCGATAAGCATTTGAGAAGTTTTACCTATGTTGGTGATATTGTAGATGGCATCGTTAGCGTTATTGGGAAGGAAACGGATGTTGATGGCGAAATCATAAATCTAGGTTCTGAAAAGGAGCATACGACTCAAGAGGGAATCGAGGCGGTTGAAAAAGTGTTGGGTGAAAAAATCGAGCTAAAAATTATGCCCAAAAGACCTGGAGACCAGTTGCGCACTAAAGCTAATATTGAAAAAGCCAAACGACTCTTGAATTACAATCCGCAAACAACACTTTTGGAGGCGGTTGAAAAACAGGTGGCATGGTTTAAGGCTAACTTTACCTAGAGAAGCCCCTAACCCCAAGAAGCCCCCTAGCCCCCAGAGGGGGAATTGAAAATCGCTTGCCTGCCTCATCCGCCCAAAGAAGGAGGAACATTGATCATGTCATTGCGAGGGAGGCACGACCAAAGCAATCCTCACTTTGCTATTCATTTTTAATATGAGATTGCTTTGTTGCTCGTTCTTCGCTTCTCGCAATGACGGGTTTACATCTTTTTAAATTTTGCCTTGTCATTTAGTAATCGCGAACATTTTATCAAGTGGTCGGTAATTTGCAATTTTTGAATTGCCAAAACGCTAAATTCAATAAGTAAGTTTGCCAGAAGTATTATCTCATCCCCAACAAGTATTCGGCAGCAGCAAACGGTGTAGTCTTGCCCGCTTCAATCATTTTTAATTGTTTATCGAGTTCAGTCTTGATTTTTGGTGTATTGAAAAAATCTGATTTCAAACGGTCTTCTATGGTCTGTAGCAACCAGAACTTATTCTGCTCATTTCTATTGCTATTAAAATAGCCGTTATCGTTAACAACGCTTAAATAGCCTTCAACTAACTGCCAAACATCATTGATACCCTCATTATTCAAAGCGCTGCAAAGGGTCACTTTTGGTTGCCAATTTGATTGTTTTTCAGGATAGAGATGCAGTGCCCTGTTAAATTCCACTTTCGCCATTTTTGCAGCTTTCAAGTTTTCCCCATCTGCCTTATTTATGGCTATGGCATCAGCCATTTCAATGATGCCACGTTTAATACCTTGTAACTCATCGCCTGCTCCTGCGAGTTTGAGCAACAAAAAGAAGTCAACCATACTATGAACGGCCGTTTCACTTTGCCCAACACCTACCGTTTCTATAATAATGGAATCAAATCCCGCGGCTTCACAGAGAATAATCGCCTCGCGTGTTTTTCGGGCCACTCCACCAAGTGTGGTTCCTGTTGCTGAGGGTCTAATGAAAGCCTTATCACTTTTCACTAATTCCTCCATTCGCGTCTTATCGCCAAGAATACTGCCTTTGCTCAAGGAGCTAGTTGGGTCAACCGCCAGAACGGCAACTTTTTTTTCTTGTGAGATAAGATGCTTGCCTAAAGCTTCAATAAAGGTGCTCTTTCCAACTCCTGGAACACCAGTAATGCCTATTCTAACCGAATTATTCGCGTGAGGCAGACATGCTTTAATGATATCGTTTGCTTTTTCCAAATGTAGCGGATTGCTACTTTCCACCAAGGTAATTGCTTGGCTTAGGGCGGTAATGTTTCCTTTAAAAATTTTTGAAATTAAGTCTTTGGTATCAACCTTAGTTTTGCGATTTGCCTTTATAGTTTCAACCGCTTTTTTATTGGACAGTTCGTTTTTTGAGACCCCGTCCTTTTCTGATAGTGCTGATTTATTTGGTTGCTTTGGCAAATTTGTAAGTTATTCAAAGTTTTTATCTAGGCATTAGTTTTACGGCTCAAAAAAGAGAAAAATTCCCGCCTGCTTAGTTTAAATTGGATTCGGTCTAAAATAAAGTTCAAAATCCAAAAGACAAAATGCAATTAATATGAGCAGTTTTTAGATTTAGTTTAACTTCTCACTTCTCACTTCTCACTTCTCACTTCTCACTTCTCACTTGTCACTTCTAATCCTTCACTCTCCCTGTTTTGGGAACACCTCCATCGGTACTGCAATTTTCGTTTTATCCCAGGCCATGGTTAAATGCAAATCGTCGGTACTATTATCAAAAGCAATGGTGAATTGCTCGACGGACTTATCCAACTGTTCAACAGGAACATCTATTTCCATAATATCATAATTTGGGTCCCACATCGGTTGCATTTCGGCATCAACGCCCCAGGGATACTGCTTCGTATTGAAAATTACGTTCCAAGTTGAATCTTTGGGTACCGTCCAAAGTGTATATTTTCCCTTAGGTAGAAAAATACCCTGAACCATAAGACTTTTATTGGTTTCGAATGTTGTAGCCTCGTTGGCTCCAGTTCTCCATACTTTACCGTAAGGAACCAAAGCCCCAAAAATATCGCGTCCCTTTTTTGACGGACGGTTATAAAACACCTCAAGTTCGAGTTCATTTAATTTAAACTCGACAGTATCCTTGGGACTTTCCCTCGAGCTAAAGATATTTTCAACGAAATAGGAATAGCAGAATAGGGCAACCGCAACAATTGATAAAAAAATTAAAATGCGTTTTAAAAACGTGTTCATGCAATAATTTTAATCTTAAAAGTTGTAAATATAAGGCAATTTTGATGTTCCATGTAATGCTATAACGCTTGTTTCTAGCGGAAATTTTAAAAATTATTCAATTTTTGCAACACTACTAATTTTGTTTCGTCTTTAATGTGAACTATCTAACCAAAAGAGATTTGAACGCACTTCAAATTGACATTATTGAGAAATGCAAACGTAATGACCGTCAGGCACAACTGCAGTTGTACAGACAGTATTGCGATGGCATGTACATCGTTGCGCAACGATTTGTAAAAGACTCCCAGGAAGCTGAAGATATCGTACAGGAGTCATTTATAAAGGCCTTTTCGAAATTAAGTCAATTTAAAGCTGAGGTCACTTTTGGAGCATGGTTAAAGCGCATTGTCGTCAATAAAAGTATTGACAGTCTAAAATCGAAAAAACATCGTACCGAAGAGTTGGAAGATGTGCATTTAAAGGTGGTTGATTCAAATACAGATGGGCAATGGCTTGTGGATGATAAGGTTAGTATTGACGAGGTTAAAGCTTGTATTGAGCAATTGCCACAGAAATACAAAATTGTTGTAAGTCTTTATTTAGTAGAAGGTTATGACCATCAGGAGATTTCAGAAATACTGAATATTAGTGAAATTGCATCCAGAACCCAATTATCAAGAGGTAAGTCAAAATTAAAGGAATTATTAAAACCCGTTCAAAATGTCACAAGATCTTAGAGAATTATTCAAGCAGGACAGGAAGCTGGTAAATGAAACCATGCCCGAAGGTCACGAAGCTAGATTTTTAGAGAAGCTGGAGAAACATGCGTCAAATGAAACTAAGGACTTAAAGTCTAATTGGTGGCGCGTTGCGGCAAGCATTTTTCTATTCATTGGCTTGGGTTTTGCAACCTTTAAATACTTCGAAAAGCCAGCCGATATTTCAAATAATAAAATTGTAAATCAGGAAGACCAATCAAAAAACGAACAGTTAAAATCATTAGGTGATATTTCACCTAGCTTAAAGAAAATCGAGAATTATTACCTGGCCAATATCAATTTAGAGCTTTCAAATGTTTCTATAAACGAAGACAACAAGGAGTTGTTTGATAGTTATGTAGAGCGGCTTGCAGAACTTAATGAGGAATACAAGACGCTTTCTGTAGAATTAACTGAAAATGGTCCCAATGAATTGACGGTAAGCGCACTTATTGACAATCTAAAACTAAGATTGAATTTGTTGTATCGATTGAAGGAAAAATTGAGCGAGCTTAATGAAGATGAAGAAAACGACATTCAGGCATAGCACTGGGATTACGCCATGGTAATATTTTACACCAAGAAAATCTTGGATTTAAAATCAAAAACAATGAAAACAACATTATTAAAAGTACTTTTTTGTGTGATAGCTATCAATTTAGGAGCTATTGCCCAGAATAACAAGAAATTGTCCACCACCATAAATGTGGATAAGGACGTTATGATTGATTTGAACACCAACTACGTTCAGCTTGAAATTGATACCTGGAACAAAAACGAAGTTCAGGTGGAAGCTTATATAGACGATAAAAAGCTTTCTGGAGAAGAGTTGAAAAAAGCATTGAAAAATTGGGAATTAAAAGTTGAAGGTTCCGGGGATTACGTTAAAATATATTCACGAGGGTCATCAAATTCATGGGATGGATTAGGCGACTTAGTTTTTTCGTTAGATACTTTGAATTTAGGATTGGAATCCTTGGGTGCACTCGCTGAACTTGAAGTCTTGGGCGATTTGAATTTTGAGATGCCCGAGTTGCCTGAAATGCCCGAGATGCCCGAGTTGGCTTCATTGGCCTTGCCTGAGCTTCCAGAACTTCCTGATTTACCAGAACTTCCAGAAGGTGTAAACAACGTGACCTTTGATACCGAAAAATACGAAAAAGAAGGCGAGGCTTACCTAGAACGTTGGAGCAAAGAATATGAAGAGCGTTACGGTAAAGAGTATAAGGAAAAAATGAAAGCATGGGCGCGTGAAATGGCCAAGGTTGATTTCAAGAATTATGAGGTGCGAATGAAGGAATGGGGCGAAAAGTTTGGAAAGGATTTTGGCGAAGATTATGCAAAGAAGATGGAAGTCTGGGGCGTCGAATTTTCTGAACGTTTTGATGACGAATGGGCAGAGAAGATGGAAGCCTGGGGAGAAAGATTCGGTAAAAAAATGGAAGCTCAGGCAAAGAGAATGGAGAAGCGCAGCGAAGCGTTAGAAAAGCGTGCAAAAACTCTTCAAAAACGAGCTGAAATTGAACAAAATCGCGCAAAAGCTCGTCAAAAAAAGGTAGAGAAACTTGCAAAACGAGGGAATTACAAAAAAAGTGAAATTATTTACCTCGATGCAACCGATAAATCAGATAAGGTCAAAAAAACCATTAAAATTAAAATGCCCAAAAAGGCAAACCTTCAAATGAATGTTAGGCACGGCGCTCTTAAATTCTCGTCACTGATAGAAAATATAAAGGCAGATTTAACCCATGCCTCATTAATTGCAAATCACATTGGTGGAAGTTCAACTTCCATCAATGTTGCCTATTCGCCAGTTCAGGTTGAATTATGGAGCCAAGGTGAACTTAATTTAAAGTACGTTGGAGATGCGCACATAGGGAACGCCAAACGATTGATGCTAAATAGTAATTCATCAAATATCATATTGGATAAACTCTCCGGCAATGCGATTATTGATGGCAGTTTCGGGGATTTAGTGATTTCCGAAATTACAGACGATTTCTCAAATTTGAATGTTGTTCTTGAAAATAGCGATGCCATTATTACGCTTCCAAAAACTGACTACAATGTTTATTTTAAAGGCAATCGTTCGAAATTGAACAATAAGAGTATATCCCAGAAAACAATAGAGAATGCAAATAATGGTAAAATTTCTAATCGTTCAATTGTTTTGAATACAAAGTTTAGCGACGTAATTTTAAAATGAAAATCTTGTATCCTAAGTTTATTAATCAACTCAAACCTGCGAATGAATTAAATTTTTACATTTCTTAACTTTCCTTTCGGCATTAAACCTAAATGCCTTAATTTTCACTACAATTGATATCCTTTTAACCAACAATAATCAACCATGCCTAATTTCAGTCGTTATTTATCGATTTTTTTCCTTGCAATTTCTTTAAATTCCTGTAAACAAGACCAGGGACAAGATAATTCTGAAACAAATACTCCATCTACAAAATATGACAATTTTGTTTCTGAAATGAAAGCCAACGGCTTTGCCACTGGTAATATCCTAGTTTATGAAGATGGCGAAATTATTCATCAAAGTTCAAATGGACTGAGAAACATAAATCCTATTGATTCACTAAATCTCGACTCCCAATTTAGATTAGCTTCCGTTAGTAAGCAGTTTACAGGCTTGGCAATTATGAAATTGAAAGTCGCTGGTAAGTTGGACTATGACCAAAAAGTAAATACCATCTTAACTGACTTTCCTTATGATAATATTTCCGTTAGGCATTTATTGTACCACACCTCTGGTTTAGCCGATTATACAGAATTGATGTCAAACAATTGGAAACCTGCCGATACATCAAAGACTTATATTTTAGGAAATGATGAAGTTTTAAAAGAGTTCTATAAGGAATCGCCGGACTTATATTTTGAGCCCAATGAAAAATGGGAATACAGTAATACCGGCTATTTGGTTTTAGCTTCAATCGTAGAAAAAATTTCAGGTATGCATTTCAGGGAGTTTTTAAACAAAGAACTTTTTGAACCTTTGGGCATGGAAAATACTGAGCTCTATAAGTACCAAATTGAGCCAGATGTGAATAAACCGCAACGTGTTTTCGGCTATGGATTGGCATTAAACCAAACCGATAGAATTGATGATGATTACAATTTGCTTAACGATGTGCGAGGCGATGGCGGAATTTATTCGACACTTAAAGATTTGTACACTTGGAATATGGCACTGGCCAATGCCAGCGTGTTACCTAAAGAAGAACTGAAAGAGGCATTTATCCCGGGAAAACTCAACAATGGCGAATATCATGGTTATGGCTTTGGTTTTTTTGTGGATTCAAATCAGAATGAACCTTTGGTCGTAAGCCATTCGGGTGGTTGGGTTGGTTTTGCAACCTATTTACAAAATGAAATCGACGCTAAAAGTGGTTTTGTTTTACTGACGAATAATTCAGGGGAAGGTTTCGGAGCAACCCTTCGTGCCATTGATTCCATTGGTAACGGAAAAACTTATGAATTGCTCAAAAAGGATATTCGAAGTGTACTCGCAAAAACCATTTACGATAAAGGGATAGATGCTGCGATTGAAGAATATAAAGTTATAAAATCTAATAAGCCTGAGGATTATGCTTTTTCTGAAGGCCAAATAAACCGATTGGGCTACGAACTTCTTGGGGAGGACATGGCAGACGAGGCTTTAGCAATATTTGAGCTTAATACCCAAGAGTATCCAGAATCTGGAAATGTTTACGATAGTTACGCCGACGCGCTTCTTGTAAAGGGCGATTCCACCAAAGCTCTGCAAAACTTCAGTAAAGCCTTTAAAATTGATAGTACGCTTAGTTTTTCAAAGGAGAAAATGGAGTCATTAGAAAAGGCC
>JBCCOJ010000088.1:0-12135 GCA_039025415.1 Bacteroidota bacterium
CGTAGCGCACCTAGTGTATTTGCAAAATGTGCCGCCTTTATAGGGTCATTGTACTTGGTAAATCCATAAGCCAATCCTCCCGCAAAAGAGTCACCACAACCAGTTGTATCAATAACGTCAACAACAGTCACCGATTCCACGAATTCGCTGATTATCTCGCCATTATGTTTTTTATAAATAGCACAACCTCTTGAATCTAAGGTCACAAAAAGGTGCTCAACACCAGCATCAAGAATATATTTTGCAAAGTCCTCAAGATGATGCGTGTCGTCTTCATCAAAATTTGCTAAATCGTTGTGATCCCGATTAAACCAGCAACAAAGTGATTCTTCTAAATTCATTTTCAATACGTCTATAAGAGGCAACCACTCATCACGTTCGGCCCAATAGCGTCTAAGTCTCTGGCCGTTATCGGTAACATATGTTGTCGGCCCATGTGCATCAAAAATTATTCGAGCATTACTTTCGCTCTTGATAAGTTTTAGGGCGGAAATATCTATTTCAAAATCTGTTATCGGCACAAAAACAAAGCAATCAGCAGCTAAGAAAGGTCGTATGTCCTCATCTGAAATAGGACTCATATTAGCAATCTGTTTTTCAAGCCGATTATTCTGGTCAATGAAATTCAGCTCTATGATTGTACCGGCATCTTTTTCCGAAGAAATACCGCTTAAATCAATGGCATCGTAATCCTTTAAAAGCTCACTAATGGGCTCAACATCCATCTTATGCACATTGGCAATGGGTATGACTTGTCCCTCTCCATCCATTAATTTTGCGAGTGCAACTGTAGGATGAGTAACACAGCCGTATTTCAAAATAGTCTCGTTTTTATGAGTTTTTATGGTATCCTGTGGAATTGGCCCTACGACCGCTATTTTGAAATCTGATTTCATACTAATCCTGTAAAGCAAAAACTTTTTTCAAGAGATCGGTACCTCGAGATGAGATTTTCGTACGTATTTCCTTCTCCTCTACTGCAATCATTTTATACACACCGCTGAGTGCTTCTTGGGTGACATAATCGGTTAAATCAGGATTTACATTATTAGTGAAAGGAATGGCATTATACTTATTGATAAGATTCGTCCAAATCTGGTCTGCACCTACTTTATCAAATGAATCATTAATCACTGGTTGAAATTTATTGTAAAGTTCCGTTCGGGTTCTTGACACAAGATATGTTGTTGCCGCATCATCATCTCCTAACAAAATTTTTCTGGCATCGTTAAATGTCATGCCCTTAATCGCATTTACAAATATTGGGGTTGCCTCTCCCACTGCGTCTTCGGCAGCTCGATTCAACACCTTTAAACCTTCGTCAGCAAGATTACCTAACCCAATATTCCTTAATCCCTCGTCGACGTTCCTCAATTCTTCTGGTAATAAAATTTTTACCAAATCATTTTTGAAAAACCCGTCAGTTTGTGTCAATTTGGAAACCTGTTTATCTATACCTTGATTTAGTGCTTGCTTTAATCCTGAAGAAATATCGGCATTGGTCGGTATATCACCATTACCTGGAATTGAATCGGCAATTTGTTGTAATTCAGCACAAGCTGTAAGATTAATTATTAGGGAAAATATGAGGAGTTTTCTAAACATTACCTTAGTAGTTTTTATGTCAAACAAATATAGAAATTAAAAGATTGTTTGTTTAAACTTAACTCTAAAGAGACGCCTTACGAAAATTTAACTTGACGTTAATTATATAATTTTCAAAATTAAATTAGATTTTTTGAATATTCCGTAAATTTGCAGCACCAAATTCCAATATCATTACGAATGAAGCAAGTCGCTCCTTATAAGCCAAAATATAAAATTCGAATTGTAACCGCCGCATCCCTATTTGACGGGCATGACGCCTCCATAAACATTATGCGACGTATCATTCAGGCTACTGGCGTTGAAGTCATTCATTTGGGTCATGACCGAAGTGTTGATGAAGTCGTAAATACAGCAATCCAGGAGGATGTAAATGCTATCTGCCTGACTTCGTATCAAGGTGGCCACCTCGAATACTTTAAATATATGTTTGATTTGCTAAAGGAGCGAGGTGCGGGTCATATCAAGATTTTTGGCGGCGGCGGTGGCGTTATACTACCGTCAGAAATCAAGGAACTTATGGATTACGGTATTGACCGTATCTATTCCCCAGATGACGGACGCGAAATGGGACTACAAGGCATGATTAATGATTTGGTTGAAAAGTGTGATGTAAGCCCCTTAGAAGCTCCTAAAAGCCCCCTAGCCCCCGAAGGGGGAACTGCTCACTCAGGCGAAAGCCCCCTAGCCCCCAATGGGGGAACTACTTACTCGGATGGAGCAGAGTTGCATGAAAAATTAAAAAATAAAGATATCAACCTAATAGCTAGACTAATAACGCTAGCTGAAAACGACCAAGACGAGTTTGAACGTGTTTTTTCACAATCCGCTCCCCCTTCGGGGGCTGGGGGGCTTGGTCTTGCTCCTGTCCTAGGTATTACGGGCACCGGAGGTTCAGGTAAGTCAAGTCTAGTCGACGAATTGGTTCGGCGTTTTCTTATTGACTTCCCCGAAAAGACCATTGGAATCATTTCAGTGGACCCATCAAAACGAAAAACAGGTGGAGCACTTTTGGGCGATAGAATTAGGATGAATGCTATTAATTCTCCAAGAGTTTATATGCGTAGCCTTGCAACGCGACAGTCTAATCTCGCCCTTTCAAAACATGTGAATAAAGCGGTCGAGGTTTTAAAGTCTGCTGAATTCGATTTAATTATTTTGGAAACTTCGGGTATTGGCCAGAGTGATACCGAAATCATCGAACACAGCGATGTTTCCTTATACGTAATGACCCCAGAATTTGGAGCTGCGACCCAACTTGAGAAAATCGATATGCTCGATTTCGCCGATTTAGTTGCCATTAACAAATTTGACAAAAGAGGCGCTTTAGACGCTCTTCGAGACGTCAAGAAGCAATATATGCGCAACAATAATCTTTGGGATACACCACAGGATCAACTTCCTATTTTCGGGACTATTGCATCCCAATTTAATGATCCAGGAATGAATACGCTCTACAAGTCGGTCATGGATAAGATTTCGGAAAAAACTGACTCTAGCTTGAAGTCAACCTTCAAAATTTCAGAAGGAATGAGCGAGAAGATTTTTGTAATCCCCCCAGCTCGAACACGGTATCTTTCTGAGATTGCTGAAAACAACAGAGCTTACGATAAGACTGCCATTGAGCAAGTAAAAGTAGCCCAGAATCTTTACGGAATTTTTAAGACCATCTGCTCGGTGTCACAAGCGTCATCCACCGAAATGGAAAATTCATTTCTATCAAAGTCTGGATTGAACCAAGAGGCCGTTTTAAAGCGATTTGAAGAGACCCTACAAAATGTCATAACTAACTCTCAAAATAATGAAGACCAGATTTCTAAATTAGATTTATTAAACTTATTATTTAAGGAGTTTGATAGGGTAAAACTAAATCTTGACCCCTATAATTGGGAAGTAATAATTGGGTGGAATGAGACCGTAAATCGTTATAAAAATCCGATTTATTCCTTTAAAGTTCGCGATAAGGAAATTAAGATTGAAACCCACACAGAGTCATTATCGCACACTCAAATTCCTAAAGTGGCGTTACCAAAATATCAAGCTTGGGGTGACATTTTAGGATGGACTTTACAGGAAAATGTCCCAGGGCAATTTCCATTCACATCGGGGTTGTATCCCTTTAAAAGAACCGGTGAAGACCCAGCTCGAATGTTCGCTGGGGAAGGTGGACCAGAGCGAACCAACAGACGATTTCATTATGTAAGCGCAGGAATGCCCGCAAAACGACTTTCTACAGCATTTGATAGTGTTACGCTATATGGAAATGACCCAGATTACAGACCCGATATCTATGGTAAAATCGGCAACGCGGGTGTTTCAATCTGCTGCTTGGACGATGCAAAAAAATTATATTCAGGATTCGATTTGACCGACCCAATGACCTCAGTGAGTATGACCATCAACGGTCCCGCTCCAATGCTTTTGGGTTTCTTTATGAATGCAGCGATTGATCAGCAATGCGAGAAATATATTAAGGAACATCAACTTGAAGACGAAGTAGACAAAAAGATAAAAGCCATCTACAAAACTAAAGGCATTGAAAGACCCAAGTATAATGCTGAACTTCCGGAGAGCAATGACGGACTCGGATTAATGCTTTTAGGCGTGACTGGAGAACAGGTTCTACCGAAAGGCATTTATGAAGCTATTAAAGCCAAAACCATAGCGCAGGTTCGAGGTACCGTTCAGGCAGATATCCTAAAAGAAGACCAAGCTCAAAACACCTGTATTTTCTCAACGGAGTTCGCTTTGAGATTAATGGGTGATGTTCAGGAATATTTCATCGAAAATCAAGTTCGTAATTTTTATTCGGTTTCAATTTCAGGTTATCATATTGCCGAGGCAGGTGCCAATCCTATTTCACAATTGGCTTTTACTTTGTCCAACGGATTCACTTACGTGGAATATTACCTTTCCCGCGGAATGGACATTAATAAGTTTGGTCCAAATCTTTCTTTTTTCTTTTCAAATGGAATCGACCCTGAATACGCTGTTATTGGTCGGGTAGCTCGTAAGATTTGGGCAAAAGCCTTAAAACACAAGTATGGTGCGAATCCAAGGGCTCAGATGTTGAAATATCATATCCAAACCTCAGGACGAAGTCTTCATGCGCAGGAAATTGATTTTAACGATATAAGAACCACGCTTCAGGCGCTGTATGCCATTTATGACAATTGTAATTCGCTACATACCAACGCCTACGATGAGGCCATAACCACACCTACCGAAGAGTCGGTTCGTCGTGCGATGGCCATTCAATTGATTATTAATAAAGAATTAGGCTTAGCCAAAAATGAAAATCCCATCCAAGGGTCGTTTATTATTGAAGAATTGACGGATTTGGTAGAGGAAGCAGTACTTTTGGAATTTGACCGAATCACAGAGCGAGGCGGCGTTTTAGGCGCTATGGAAACCATGTACCAACGCAGTAAGATTCAGGAAGAAAGTCTTTATTACGAAACACTAAAACACAACGGCGATTTTCCAATCATTGGGGTAAACACCTTTCTTAGCTCCAAAGGTTCCCCAACCGTAACGCCTTCAGAAGTTATTCGCGCTACCGAGGAAGAAAAGCAGGTACAAATTGAAACCTTACAGAATTTGCATAAGGCTTACGAAAAAGATATCGAAACGAATTTGAAAGCCATTCAGGAAGCAGCAGTCCAGAACGAAAATATATTTGAGGTTTTGATGGAAGCTACCAAATACTGTTCATTAGGGCAAATAACCAGTGCCCTCTTTGAAGTTGGCGGCCAATACAGAAGAAACATGTAAGCAGAGAACCATGATTTGCTTAGGCAAATCGTGTGTGAATCGCTTACCCCAGCGAAGCGTAGGGGTTTCCTATTTAACTTAAAAATTTTTCAATAAAAAAGGCTCATAAAGAGCCTTTTCCATTCATAATTAAAACCCAAAAAATCAAGACTCAAATTGCTTCAATGTCTTTGTAATGATTTGAACACAATCCAACAACTCATCCTCAGTCATAACTAATGGTGGTGCAAATCGTATAATATTGCCGTGGGTAGGTTTTGCCAAAAGTCCGTTGTCACGAAGCGCCAGGCAAATATTCCAAGCTGTATCGCTTTCTTCATCATCATCGATTACAATAGCGTTAAGCAACCCTTTTCCTCTAACCAATTTGACGATGTTGCTAGTTTTTATGTATTTGTTCATCTCACTTCTAAAGAGTTTACCCAATTGCTCAGCATTCTCTGAAAGATTCTCATTAACTGCTACCTCGAGAGCTGCCATTGCTACTCGGCATGCTAGGGGATTACCACCAAAAGTAGACCCGTGCTCACCAGGTTTTATGGTCAACATTATCTCATCATTTGCGAGAACAGCAGATACTGGAAAAACACCACCAGATAATGCCTTACCTAATATCAATATATCAGGTTTTACCTCTTCATGTTGACAACAAATCAAGGCCCCAGTTCTTGAAATACCTGTTTGAACCTCATCTGCGATGAAAAGTACATTCTTAGAGCGACACAAATCAAAAGCCTCCTTTAGATATCCATCCTTTGGAACCATAACTCCAGCCTCACCTTGAATGGGTTCAACCATAAATCCAGCAACGTTTGGATTTTTTAATGCATTTTTTAAAGCGTCGATGTCATCATAATCAATTATTTGAAATCCTGGTAAATAAGGACCATAATCATCATAAGCTGAGGGGTCTGTAGATGATGATACTGCCGCCAATGTTCTTCCCCAAAAGTTATTTTTCGCAAATAATATAACGGCCTCGTTTTGAGGAATTCCTTTAACTTTATATGCCCATTTTCTGCAAAGCTTTATTGCAGTCTCCCCACCTTCAACACCCGTATTCATTGGAAGCACCTTATCATATCCAAAAAGCTGGGTAATATACTTTTCGTATTTCCCAAGTACATCGTTGTGAAAAGCTCTAGACGTAAGTGTCAGAATATCTGCCTGTGATTTAAGAGCTTCAATAATCTTAGGATGGCAATGCCCTTGATTCACGGCAGAATACGCCGATAAAAAGTCGTAGTATTTTTTGCCTTCAACATCCCAAACATAAACACCATCGCCCTTACTAAGCACCACTGGTAGTGGATGATAATTATGGGCACCGTACTTGTTTTCTAAATCAATCGCTTCTTGCGAGGTTAATTGGTCTAAAACAGCCATTTTAATAATTTTTTTAAATGAAGACCCAAAGTAAAATGGATCGCTAAAATGTCCATTCCTTCTGTACCTTTATTCTTCTGAGTTGAAATTTACAGTAGAAAAGTGTTGTAAATTTTCAGAAAAGCAGCGTGGGAGAGAAATCATCCCTAGAGTTGTGCAAATTTATAAATTCCTGAATAATTTCGGAACTTTTATTAAGTAACGTACCGGAAAAAAAAGCATTTTATTAGTGGTTGACAGAACATTCTATATGCCACTTTTTGACTAATCCAGCGAGCGCAGACTTATCCCCTGTTATATATCTCACAACCAAATGAACATCATTATTTTGCATTAATTAGTTACACGCAACTAAAACAAAGACGTAGAAAAATGAAAAAAGTTCATTATTTCTTAGATAATATGAAATATCTCAAATATAACTTCTCTGCTATTGTCCAGCTTGATACCCAATTCCCTCCACCGTTAAATCTGTAATAATTCACTATTGATATATAGACTATATGGAAAATCCCTCTATTTTTGCCCAATGCCAAGACGAAAAAATAAAAGACAGGTTTTCGAAAACATCGAAGTTATTGATGCTGGGGCAAAGGGTAAAACGGTTGCTAAAGCTCCCGACGGACGGGTCATTTTTATGAGTAATACCGTCCCAGGGGACATCGTTGACGTTCAAACTTTCAAAAAACGTAAGGCTTTTTTTGAGGGCAAGGCCATAAAGTTTCACAAATATTCCGATAAACGTACTTCGCCAAAATGCGAACATTTCGGAGTTTGTGGCGGGTGCAAGTGGCAGGATATGGATTATCAATTTCAACTGCAATACAAACAGAATGAAGTAGTCAATAATCTCAAACGAATAGGACACGTGGATTTGCCTGAAATCACGCCTATTCTAGGTTGTAGTGACCAGTATTTCTATAGAAATAAAATGGAATTTTCCTTCAGTGACAGTCGCTGGTTGACCCAGGAGGAAATAGAATCTGATGAGGATTTAGGAGATAGAAATGCACTTGGTTTTCATATCCCTGGGATGTGGGATAAAATTCTAGACATCAATAAATGTTGGCTTCAGCGTAATCCCTCAAATGAAATCAGAAACGAAATAAAACGATTTGCAGTTGAAAATGAGTTGGAATTTTTCAACACTAGAAATCAGACCGGCCTTCTTCGCACATTGATGATAAGAACTTCATCTACCGGGGATATTATGGTGGTCATTCAGTTTTTTAAGGACGATAAGGAAAAGCGTGAGCTGCTGCTAGATTTCGTTGCTGGAAAATTTCCGCAGATAACATCTTTACAATATATCATAAATCAAAAGGCAAACGACACGATTTATGACCAAGAAGTTATTTGTTATAAGGGTAAAGACCACATCTTTGAAGACATGGAAGGTTTGAAATTTAAGATTAATGCCAAGTCCTTTTATCAAACAAATTCCGCACAGGCCTACGAACTTTACAAAATCACAAGGGATTTTGCTGGTTTAAACGGTAATGAAATCGTCTATGATTTATATACAGGTACGGGTACAATTGCGCAATTTATTGCCAAAAAAGCCCAAAAAGTAATTGGTGTTGAAGCAGTTCCTGATGCCATAACTGCTGCAAAGGAAAACGCACAATTAAATAACATAGAAAACGTTGACTTTTTTGTGGGAGATATGAAATCGGTCTTTAACGATGAATTCATTTTAAAAAATGGACGACCAGAGGTTATTATTACAGACCCACCTAGAGACGGGATGCACAAGGATGTTGTATCCCAGATTTTAAACATTCTACCTCAAAAAATAGTTTACGTTAGCTGTAATAGCGCAACCCAAGCTAGAGATTTAGCGCTAATGAAAGATTACTATGACATTAAAAAAACGCAAGCAGTGGACATGTTCCCACAAACCCATCATGTGGAGAATGTGGTACTTTTGACGCGGAAATGCTAGTCCGCCAAGACCGGGCTAAGGAAAATATGTTATAACAGAACTAAGAAATTCAGATTAAGACCAAGATTGATTGAAAAAACATAAAGCAGATTGAAACGATTTAGATATCCAATAATAACGTTCTTCATTTTAACTATAATAGTCTGGAGCTGTGAGCGTGATGATATTTGCGCGGAGGCTACGCAAACCACACCAGCACTTTTCATTGAATTTCGGGATATAAGCAATCCTGACGATTTAAAAAGTGTAAGGGAGTTAAGGGTTATTGCTATTGATGAAGACGATAATCCCATTGATACCCTAGCATTGGAATCTGCAAGCCCAAATGCCATAAGCCTGCCATTATTAGTCGCACCTGAATTGGACGAAAATGGCGAGGTAAATATCATCACCATAAGATATATCCTTGAAAAAAATTCTGATTTAGCCGATAACGACAATGATACTAATGATTCAACCATTGATATTTTGGAACTTACCTATTCAAATGAATTTGTTTATGTTTCCAGAGCCTGCGGTTTCAAAAGTATCTTTAGGTTAGAGCCAGTCATTGGTGCCAGAAAAATCGAAGACGATAATGATGACTGGATCATTAATGTAAGCATTGAAAACGAATTAATTGAAAACGAAGATGAAGCTAAAGTTCTTATACTGCACTAGTATTTTCATATTGCTTTTGTTTTCAGTTTCTGTTAACGCTCAAAATGAAAACGAAACCAACGAAACAACTCGGGACACGTTGAAATACCAACAAAAATACGGGCTTCGGGTTGGAGGCGATTTGGGTAGAATAATCCGTTCGGTCGTTGATGAAGATTACACAGGATTTGAGATAAACGGTGATTATCGAATCTCAAAAGACCTTTATATTGCTGGAGAACTCGGTACCGAGGAAAGAACCACAACAACTGATTTTTTAGATGTAACTACCACAGGAAGTTACTTTAAGGCAGGAGTGGATTTAAATACCTATACCAATTGGCTCGATATGCAGAATTTGATTTTTATAGGTGGAAGAGTTGGGGCAAGCACATTTAGTCAAACAATAAATGAGTTTACCATTTACGACACGAATAGGGAATTCTTTAATCAGCCCTATAGTGAAACACCAGATCAAGAATTTAACGGTTTATCTGCGATTTGGACAGAACTTATAGTCGGAATAAAGGCCGAACTCTTTAACAATTTATATATGGGCCTGAACATGCAGTTAAAGTTTATGATTACCCAAGACCAGCCTTCGGGATTTGAAAATCTTTTTGTCCCAGGATTTAATAGAACCTACGATAGTGGCAGAATAGGTGTTGGTGTTGGTTATAATATCTCCTATTTAATTCCTATTTATAAAAAGGACAAAAAAGTTATCGTTGACAACTTGTAAAGTTCTGGGAATATCTAAATCATGAAGTAATGCAACCCGTGACCTAGCTCTCATCCTGAGCTACCCAACAAAGGTCCAATAGCGAAGTGACCTGGAATCTTTGCTGGAGACTAGCGATTATATTTCGCCTTTTTACTGCCCTCGTACATAACGTATTTAACCAGTCGAGATTCTAGTTTTGCATTGAATAAATGAATCTTTCTTGAAGGTCTGAGGCCTACACGCTTTAACGCCTCTAAATTGGAAGTGATAAACCAAGCGTCAGTACCTGGATAACCTTGTTTTAGGGTATCACCTATTTTCGCATAAAACGTCTCCATTTCAACATCAAGACGCTCCCCATAAGGTGGGTTGAAAAGCATGTGTAACCGTTTTTCGCCTCGTTTTTCAGTTTCGAAAAAGTCTTTCCGCTCAAGCGTTATAAACTCCTCGAGGTGGGCGTTTTTGATGTTATCCTTAGCTTTGGCTATCGCGCTAGGAGCCTTGTCAAACCCGATAATATTATGATGAAAATCACGTGTCTTTTTAAGTAGGGACTCCTCAATTTTTTCGAATAAGTCAACGTCCCAATCTTGCCACCTTTCAAAAGCAAATTCCTTTCTCATAAGGTTTGGCGGAATATTACAGGCTATCATTGCAGCTTCGGCAAGAATGGTTCCGCTGCCACACATAGGGTCCATAAAGTCACTTTGACCATCCCAGCCTGATAATAGCACCAAGCCAGCAGCCAAAACTTCATTTATAGGCGCAATATTGGTTGCCGTTTTATATCCCCGTCTATGCAAAGACTCCCCCGAGGAATCCAATGAAATCGTGCAAGTCTTTCTGTCAATATGGACGTTAATCTTTAAATCTGGAAACCTCAAATCCACATTTGGTCTTTCACCCTGAGTGTCCCTGAATTTATCGACAATAGCATCCTTGGTTTTTAAGGCGACGTATTTTGAATGGGTAAAATTTTCAGAATGCACGGTGGCATCAACAGCAAGTGTTCCGGAAGCATTTAAATAGTCTTCCCAGTTAATTTTATATACTTCTTTATATAAATCATCCTCAGTTCTAACGTTAAAGGCCTTTATGGGTTTAAGGATTTTAATGGCCGTTCTAAGTGCTAAATTTGATTTGTACATAAACCCTTTATCACCTACAAAACTCACGCTACGCACCCCCTTTTTAATATTCATGGCTCCCAACTGCAGCAATTCTCGCTCCAGTAAATCCTCAAAACCAAATAAGGTTTTGGCTACCATGGTGAAATTCTCATTCATTGTCTTATCCACTTAGGTTACAAAAATAGAGTATTTTTGCGGCATGATGTAAGCTCTTAATTACGGGACCTACTTCTTATTTCAATAACTAAATTTAAATGGCAAAAAACGCTGAAAAGTGGTATAAATCATGGTTTGATTCGTCTTTTTATCATATTCTCTACCAGGATAGGGATTATAAGGAAGCGCAATCTTTTATGTCAAGGCTTACTGCGCAACTTGAATTAGAAAAGCAAGCCCGTATTTTAGACCTAGCTTGTGGTAAGGGAAGACACTCCATCTATCTGAATGCAATTGGATATAATGTTACCGGTGTTGACCTTTCTGAAAATAGCATTGCCTATGCAAAGCAATTTGAAAATGAACATCTAAAGTTTGAAGTTCATGATATGTGCAAGCCGTATCACAAAACCTTTGATGCGGTTTTTAATTTATTTACCAGCTTCGGGTATTTTGAAAATGACGAAGATAATCTCAAAACTCTTAAAGCCATAAAAGCAAATCTAAACGATACTGGTTTTGGGGTTATTGATTTCATGAATACCGAATATGTCATCAAAAACCTAGTCGCTAAAAACACAAAAACCGTAGATGGTATTGATTTTCACCAAACAAGAATTTTCGAGGATGGCTATATCCTAAAAAATATAGTCTTTGAATCAGACGGACGTGAGTATAACTACCAAGAAAAGGTAAGGGCATTTACCTTGGAAGATTTTGAGCAACTGTTTAAACTTGCGAATATTGACTTACTAAAGGTGTTTGGGAATTATAAA
>JBCCOJ010000089.1:0-12072 GCA_039025415.1 Bacteroidota bacterium
CAAAGCAAGATTTCAAATCAAATGATACACTAAACCTTGACAATTGGGAAGCTTATACCGAACACGATTACGCTATATTTAATGCTACCCATACTTGGGTGGAATATATTAATCGGCTACTTGGCGCTCTTTCTGGCCTTCCTATATTAATATTTACGATTTTGTCGTTTTGGCTGTGGCGAAAGAATAAATGGCTCACCGTTCTTTCAATTCTTACGGTTTTCGCCATGGGATTTCAAGCTTGGCTAGGAAAAACCGTGGTCGATTCAAACTTAGCCCCATACAAAATAACCATACACATGGTAATGGCATTGGTTATAGTTGCTATAATCCTGTATTTGATTTTTGCCTCCAAAATCAAATTTAAAAATCAAGTGTATGATGTTCGTTTCAAGAACCTACTGGTATTTGCAATAATTCTCTCGCTTATTCAAATTGTTTTAGGTACCCAAGTCCGGCAGTATGTAGACGAGCAGGTCAAGGATATAGGTTATATAAAATCAAAATGGATGGAAAATCCAGACCTTAAATTTTACGTTCATAGAAGCCTATCGATAGCCGTACTTTTGTTTAATGGTTGGCTCTGGAATAGAAACCGAAAATTAAATCTCAACTATAAAAGGGTAAATCTGTTGTTGCTTTGCATTCTAGCCGAAATTTTAACCGGAATAATCATGTATTATTTTGATTTCCCATTTTTATCCCAACCCCTGCACCTCGTCATAGCGGCAATTATGTTTGGGATTCAGTTCTATATTCTTCTGGAGAGTTGGAAATTAAATAGACCAAGACAAATAAAGAACATTAAACCCCAGGGCAATTCCTAAACCCTGAAAAACAACCCATGGTTCGAGGTATTAAACCTTACATCCCGCCAAAAAAACGGGATTCCCGCCTGCCGGGCGGGCAGGAGCTCAACTTACCGTTTTGAATTCTCTGCTTGGGCGGATTTTCAAAAAGGAGTTTCACTAACAATTATACTTGAAGACTAAATACTATCTTTGTCGATAGAAAGGATAAAAATGATTTACAGATTTAGAATCTTATTGGATACAGAGCAAGAAGAAGATGTTTTCCGTGATATTGAAATACGGGATACTGACTCTATGGAAGACCTTCATAATGTTATCACTCAGTCATTTGGTTTTGATGGATTGGAGATGGCCTCATTTTATCTAAGTAATGACGAATGGGACCAAGGCGAGGAAATATCCATGTTTGATGTTAGCGAAGGCGTAAATTCGGTTCGTGTTATGAACGAAACAATTTTGAAAGACGTCGTGCACGAAAAACAGACCAAATTAATTTATGTGTATGATTTTTTGAGCATGTGGACTTTTTTGGTCGAACTGGCGGAAATCGTTGAAGAATCAGAAGGTACCGATTATCCAAATCTCATGTTCGTGAAAGGGCAAATACCTGATAACGCGCCCGAAAAAATGTTTGAATCTGAACAATTGGACGATGAGTTCAACGAATTTGATGACGGTTTGGATTTAGACGATTATGAAAGTCTTGATTTTGATGAAAACTGGAATTAAAATTTAAACATGAACGATTTTTCATTTTATCTAAAAGAGGGCGTAAATCATATTCTGGACACCTCGGCATTAGACCATCTTTATTTTATTGTTTCATTTTGTTTAGTTTACACACTTAATGACTGGCGCAAACTCTTAGGCCTGGTGACGGAGTTTACTATCGGTCATTGTTTAACCCTATTTTTCTCTGGGTTGGAATTGATAACCATTGATTCAGATTTGGTGGAAACCTTAATCCCTATCACCATATTACTTAGCTGCATCAATAATTATTGGATAATTCTCACCAACAAACCATCGAAACAATCGTTATGGGCTACCTATGTTATTCTTTTGGTTTTTGGGCTTATTCATGGCCTGGGGTTTTCCAATTACATCAAAATGATGCTCTTTGAAGACGAGAATATTGTTATACCGCTTTTAGGATTCAATGTTGGTATTGAATTAGCTCAATTAATCATAGTAGCTGGATTTTTGGGTTTAATTGCCGTTATTTCGTTGTTAACCAAACAATTAAAATGGATTCGTTTGGTTATCAATTCGATAATAACCATTTTAGTCATTTTGATGATATTTGGCTGAATCTAACTTCTTTCAGTTCACAAGATTATCCCATCAGATATTCACGCTGAAATCAAATAAATCAGTATTTAATTGAGTTTTCTTCTGTGTTTAGAATTGTGTACATGATGAAAGGTTAAGAAATCTGTAACATTTCTTTTTGTTGCTCGTCGTACTATCATAAACCATCCTGAATGTTTCAAATCTTCAATTGAAAATTCAGAAAAATCAAAATCACATTGGAATCTATTCTAACCATCAACAATCTAACCAAGAAATTTGGTTATTTGACAGCAGTCAGGGATTTATCATTTACCATAAATAAAGGAAATGTTTACGGAATACTAGGCCCTAACGGCAGTGGAAAGTCAACTACCTTGGGTATTGTACTCAATGTTGTAAACAAAACCGAAGGCAATTTTCACTGGTTTGACGGTAAAACATCAACCCACGATGCGCTTAAAAAGGTAGGCGCCATAATCGAGCGACCCAACTTCTATCCTTACATGACGGCCCAGCAAAATTTAAAGTTGGTATGTAAGATTAAAGGTGTTGCTGAGAGTAAAATTCAAGAAAAACTTGAAGTTGTTGGCTTGTGGGATAGAAAAGACCATAAATTCAAGACCTACTCGTTGGGGATGAAGCAACGCTTGGCGATAGCCTCTGCCCTACTCAATGACCCTGAAATATTGATTTTGGACGAGCCTACCAACGGACTCGACCCGCAGGGTATCCATCAAATACGACAAATTATCAAGGACATTGCAAATAATGGCACTACAATACTATTAGCCTCGCATTTGTTGGACGAAGTTGAAAAAGTATGCTCTCATGTTGTGGTCTTGCGCAAAGGCGAAAAGTTGTATTCCGGTCGCGTAGACGAAATGATTTCCAGTCATGGCTTCTTCATGCTGAAATCAGAAAAACACACTGAACTACTTCAGGTATTGGAAAATGATAAAGCTTTCGGGACGGTTACCATTGAAGACGAAATCATTAAGGTGATTTTAAATGAACCTATGGATGCAACAACATTCAATAAACTCATGTTCGAAAAAGGCATCATCCTTTCTCATTTGGTCAAACGTAAAGAAAGTTTAGAAGAACAATTTCTTCAGCTTACTGACAATTTAAACTAATCTAATATTGACGCTTTAGCGTCAAATTCGACTAATACCATAAATGCTGAATAGACATTGATTCGTGTATTCGTGGCAAAAAAACAAAACTATGATACGTCTCTTACAATTAGAACTCCAAAAATTACTGCTTAACAGAGCCAGTAAAGTTTTAATATTTATCTCATTCATACTGCCGTTCTTCGTTATTATCCTTTCTTCATTACGAATTAATTTCTTTGGTTTTTTTGTTTTGGAACTAGGGCACTACGGTCTTTTTAATTTTCCGATAGTATGGCACATAACCACATTTTTTGCCTCACAATTCAAATTTTTCTTTGCCATTGTGGTGGTGAGTATGATTGGTAATGAATACAGCAATAAGACCATTAAACAAAATCTAATTGACGGCCTAAGTAAGCGTGAGTTTATCTTATCAAAATTTTACACGATTGTTTTCTTTTCGGCAGTTGCAACAATCTTGATTTTTTTAATTTGCCTTTTTATCGGACTCTACTACTCAAGTATTGACGAATTTGGACTGATATTTAGGGAAACCGAATACCTTCTCGCCTATTTTTTAAAATTGGTAGGCTTTTTCAGTTTGTGTTTGTTTTTGGGGATGTTGGTCAAGCGCTCTGCTTTTGCCTTGGCATTCTTGTTCGTTTTATACATAACAGAATGGATTATCTATGGCTTTATGGTCTGGAAATTAGACGAGTCTACTGCTGATAGTATTCAGAACTTTTTTCCTTTAAAATCAATGTACAAATTGATAGACCAACCGTTTCAACGTATTGCCATTTCCAAAATGCCGAATAGTGCAAACATGATGTATGATTTTGCAGTGCATTGGTACGAAATTGCCATTGTTCTGGGGTGGACGGCAATTTTTATATTTTTCTCCTACAAATTACTTAAAAAGCGTGATTTGTAATATCTTTAGAATCCCTAAGAAAATAGGATTAGGACAATTATTTGAAGGTCACATCTGTAAGATTTACATTACAGAAACCTGACCTAAATCAAAGTTTATTATCTAATCTATTAATTGGGATTGCTAAAAAAGGTGAAAAAGAATTCAATAACATTCGCATTTACGGTATTTCTTGCGCTAACTGCTTTTGCGCAACAAGAAGCGTCTTTCTGGTATTTTGGTCAGAATGCAGGCTTGAGATTCGACGCTACAGATGGCACTGTTACCGCATTAACCGATGGGCAGATAAACACATTAGAAGGCTGTACCTCTATTTCAGATACTACCGGTAACCTACTATTTTATTCTGACGGGCAGACGGTTTGGAATTCAGACCATAATCCAATGCCAGATGGCAGTTATTTTCAAGGAACTGGGCTTTTGGGAGACCCTTCAAGTACCTCCTCTGGATTAATTGTACCAAAGCCGGAAGATGATACAAAATTCTATCTTTTTACCGTTGATGAACCTCATCATGACAATGCCAACGCCTTCCCCAATCAGTTTACTGGTGGTTACGACTCTGGTGGTTCAGTTCCTGGGTCTGATGACGGTTTTAATAATGGCTTTAATTACTCGCTTATCGATATGAACTTAGAGGGTGGGATGGGCAATGTTGATACCTCTGAAAAGAATATTGAACTTATCAGTTACGACCCTACAGACTCTGAAGAAATTAAGTACAAATGTTCAGAAAAAATAACGGCAGTTAGAGCAGACGACTGTTCATCATTTTGGGTGATTACCCACTTTATAGATAAATACTACGCCTTTAAAGTAGATAGTGATGGGGTCAATACTACTCCAGTAATATCAACGGTTGGTCCAGAAGTGCCCATTTCTGGGTATCGAAGAAATGCCCTTGGCTATTTAAAAGCCTCGCCCGATGGCTCAAAATTAGTTGTAGCCCACAATGGTTTTGCTACCGTCCAAGCTGCTAATGCCCCTGGGGGGGTTTATTTGATGGATTTTGATAATGATACTGGTATTATATCGAATTCTATTGAATTGTATGGCCCAGAAAACGGAAATAGCCCTTATGGGGTTGAATTTTCTGCAGAAAATAGAAAAGTCTATGCTTCAATAGGTGGAGGAGTGAATGGCAGCGGTTCAAGTGATATTTTGCAGTGGGACTTGGAGAGCGGTGATATTCCTGGTTCTATTCAACAAGTCCATAGCTCAACTACAATAGCTGCAGGTGCGTTACAATTAGGTCTTGACCGGCGTATATACCGCGCTCAGTTTGAATTTAACCCTACTACTGCTACCGGGGCTGACAGATATATCGGTGTAATAAATAATCCCGAGGCAACTGGTGCCGCAGCCGACTACAATGAACAAGGTGTACTTCTGGATATTGGAGGTGGCCAACCTAACTTAAGTAGAATTGGCCTTCCGCCATTTATACAATCGTTGTTCAATTCTGAAATTGACATCATACGAAACAATGTCAGCACCACCGAACTTAAGCTATGTGATGGCGAGGATTATACACTAACTGCCGATGATATCCCCACTGCAACCTACACCTGGTCAAAAGATGGTGTAGAGCTTAGTGAGGATAGTTTTGAGCTCACCATAGACACTCCTGGTTTTTATGAGGTGTTTATAGAACCTGGGAATGGGGACTGCCCTATCGAAGGCAGCGCTGTGGTGGGAATTTTTGAAATTCCAACTGCAACAAAACCAAACGACATGGAGCTGTGTGCCGACAACGAATTCACTGAATTTGATTTGGCCAGTCAAAATGCTGATATCTTGGATGGCCAAGATGATACAGAATTTGAGGTGCTTTATTTTACCGGACTAAGTGAAGCTCAAACTGGATTGGCTAATATCGATGAGCAGTTTACCAATACGTCAAATCCACAAACGATTTATGCTAGAGTTCAAAACATAAATAATCCCAATTGTTTTGCAATTACAGATTTTACAATTAACGCATTTATCAATCCTGTTATAGGAACGCTTGAAAACATAACCTTCTGTGATAACAGTAGCGACGGAAATACCATGGACGGTCTAGCCGAGTTAGATTTAAATGAATTGATTCCCACTATTTATGGAACCCAAGTTTTTAGTCAGTTTGATGTAAGCTTTCATTCAAACCTAATGGATGCTGAAAATAAAATCGATGCACTTGCCTTGAATTACACAAATACCACCCCAAATTCAGAGGAAATATTCGTTAGGTTAGAAAATAACCGAAAGACAGATTGCTTTGCGGTTTCAAGTTTTACGTTTACCATAAACAATGCACCCGTGGCCAATGATATAACGATACTCCAATGTGATGAAGATGGTATTTCAGAAGGTTTTACCGCTTACGACCTCTCCGATTATATCCCTGATATTACCGGTGGCGAAGCCAATAGCGAGGTAAAATTCTACGAATCAATTGATGACCTGGAGAATGATGAAGATGAAATTATTGGTGTATTTGAGAATTTCTTCAATCCACAAATTGTGTATGCCCTGGTGACTAATTCCCAGACCAGTTGCCAGAATATCGCAGAAATTACTCTTGAGGTAAGTGTTACGGCTTCAAATGATACCGCACTTGAAGCCTGTGACGATGATGGTAATGAAGACGGCCTTTTTACTTTTGACCTCACTGACGCAGAGGATGCCATTCTTTTTGGTTTGCCGAGTGGGCTTGATATTGCCTATTACGAAACCTACGATGATGCCCTCTCAGAGAACAATCCCATACCTTCTAATTATACCAATACGGTCCCAAATTCACAGACCGTTTATGCAAGGGTGGAGAATGCGAATGATTGTTTTGGGATAAGCAGGATTGAACTTACTGTTTTAGAACTTCCCAATATCGTCACTGAGGAAGAAGTGTTCTATTGCCTTAACACCTTTCCAGAAACAATAACATTGACGGGAGGGTTTATCGATGACATACCGAACAATTATCTGTTTGAATGGTCAACTGGGGACGATGAGACTGAGATACAGGTCAATGAGCCGGGAACATATACCGTTAGGGTCAGTTCCGTTGATGGTTGTTTTAAGGATAGAACAATTACGGTCTCACCGTCTAACATAGCATCAATAACAAATATTGAGGTCACCGATGCAAGTTCCAACAACGTCATTTCGGTAATGGTATCCGGGGAAGGTACTTACCAATACGCTCTAGATAATCCAAATGGTCCCTATCAGGATAGCCCAGTTTTTGAGAACGTGGAGTTCGGGCTGCGCACCGTTTATGTCAGGGATGTAAAAAACGATTGTGGTTTGGTCAATCAGGAAGTGTCGGTAATTGGATTCCCGAAATTCTTTACGCCCAATGGCGATTCGTTTAACCCAACCTGGCAAGTAAAGGGTATATCAGAGGATTTCCAGGCTAATACCGAGGTTCTAATATTTGACAGACAGGGCAAACTCCTCACTTCATTAGACCCCTTGGGCGCTGGATGGGATGGCACATATAATGGCCAGAACATGCCAGCGACAGATTACTGGTTTGTGGTCAATCTGCAAGATGGAAGGACTTTTAGAGGGCACTTTGCCTTAGTGCGTTGATTATTGCTTAACTTTCAAAATATAAATCAAATTGACCTAATATGAGGATATTAAAACTATCCTTTCTAATTTCATTATTGTCATTTTTAAATTCTGAGGCGCAGGATATACAATTATTTGAGCAATTTAATGGAAGATTTGATTACACGGCAATTGGTAATACCTTAAATCCCTTTGAGAATAATCTATTTTTTGGATTTTGCAACCCGGAAGAATCATCAAGCGCAGAATTAAATCTTCCTGAAGAAACTGAAATAATCGCTGCATATCTATATTGGGCTGGTTCGGGCGAAGGTGATACTAATGTTACCTTAAATGGGACTTCAATAGAGGCCGATGATGTTTACAATGTGAATTTCGTTGAAAACCCATTCAGCACCTTGACCTATTTTTCATGTTATGCTGAAATTACCGACTTTATCATTTCCGAAGGAAATATTAATTACGAATTCTCAGATTTAGATATTTCCGAAGTCTTAGATAGTAATCCAAGATATTGTGAAAACAGAACAAACTTTGCTGGTTGGAGTATTTATGTAATTTATCAGGATGATAATTTACCATTGAATCAAATAAATCTTTACCAAGGACTTCAAATCATAAATAGTACAGATCAAGAGATAAATATTACTATCGATAACCTGAATGTTATTGATAATGAAGGCGCAAAAATTGGTTTTTTGGCCTGGGAAGGAGATAATGCCTTGAATTTTGGGGAAAGTCTTGCCATAAATGGTACTATTTTGTCCAACCCCCCTCTCAATTTAGCCAATAACGTATTTAATGGAACCAATACCTTTACTAACTCCAACACATTCTATAATGCCGATTTAGATGTTTATGACATTCAAGACAATATAGAAATTGGCGATACCAGCGCAACCATTACAATGACTACTGGAGAGCTAAACGACAATGGATTAATTGTAGCAGATTTAATAATTATTAATAATATTATAACCGTACTAAATAGCCAATTGCCAGATGCTACAATTTCTTTAAGCGAGGCAAACTTGGATTGTGGTGATGAGCGCATTGAAATTAATTACACAGTTTTCAATGTAAACAGCACTGATACCTTACCCGAAAATACCCCAATCGCTTTCTATATCAACGACCAATTGGTTGGCCAGTCAACCACATTAAACGACATCCCGATAAATGGTTCCGAAAGCAGCTCAATTGAAATTACTCTACCAAATAACATCGAAAATAATATTGAAATTCTTGCAATAGTTGACGATAATGGCATGGGGGAAAGTCTTGTAATTGAAATTGATGAAAACAACAATTCAAATACCGTAGAAATTGAAATTTTAGAGGCGCCGCCAATACAATTTCTAAATGGTGATTTAAGCTGTAACCAGGGCTTTGGTAGTGGTGTTTTTAATCTTACGGAAATTTTAACCGAACAAATCCCCACGTCAGCTCAGTTTGACTTTTACGAGAGCCTAGCTGATCTAGAAAATCAAGAATTTGAAATAGTCGACCCTGAAAATTATCAATCCTTAAGCAATACACAAACCGTATATGCGAGGGTGAATAATTTTCCATGCTATGATAGTTACCAATTTGAGTTAGTTGTTGAAAATTGCCCCCCTCGGATACCGCAAGGATTTTCGCCAAATGATGATGGTAAGAATGATTGGTTCAACATACAAGGGCTCTATAATATCTTTGAGAACCACAATCTCAAAATTTATAACAGGTATGGGACTTTAATTTTTGAAGGGAATAATGATAAGCGCTGGGAAGGAAAAATAAACAGAGGTTTAAATGGTCGAGGCAACCTTGTTCCTGTAGGTACGTATTTTTATTTACTGGAGTTGAATGACCCAAATTACGAACCGCTTTTTGGTTGGGTCTACGTCAATTATTGATTTTTTGCATCGATTATCATTGCTCTACAATCGAATCTTATACCATGATTATGTGAGTTCTCCCATGGTCTTGAGCACCTAAAAAATTATTACAAATTATGGCGATTGGCTTATGCTATTAAATTCTGAACAATTTCCCGAACTGGAAGAATTTCTTTGGTGTGGGCTATGCTTGGCCCTGCAACCCATACTGTTTTATAAGTTGCCTTTTTTGCCGCGTTTTCGGTGGCTTTCATACCAATTGAAAACCTAATCATCTTGACCCATTTCTTGAGTTTACGGTTTTTATTAAGTAGATTTTCAATCCACGTTGCTTTGGTTCCTATTTTTTCAACATAGGGTGTTTTTATAACGGTGCAGGGCGTGCCAGAAATTCGTTCGGTCATTACGATGTCCTCTGCTCCGTAGTCTACACAAGCTTGCTTATACTCCTCGGTAACTTCAGCCTCTTCTGAGGCAATAAATGGACTTCCCACCGAAACCCCTGCAGCACCATAACCGAGCATCTTATCTATATCAGCCTTACAGCCTACCCCACCTGCCGAGATAACCGGTATGGATAAATTTTCATTCAATTGTTCAATAAGTTCCTTGGGGCTAATATTTCCGCGGTGACCGCCTGCTTCATTATTTACTGCTATAGCGGCATCGGCGCCTAAACTTTCAACCTTTTTGGCAAAACGCAAATCGGTGACATCACAAAATACCTTAATCCCAACCGCATGTGCTTGATTTATAGTTTCCTCAGGACTCCCAAGTGAGGTGATTATAAAATCACAGCCCTCCTCACAAAGCACTTCCAACTGACCCTTATATTTTAAATTGGACTTGTTTACAATCAAATTAAAACCAAAAGAACCGCCTTTAACCTTATTGGCTTTAAGTTGTTTTGCAGCAGCCCTCAACTCTTCGAGAGTTCTATAATTTAAAGCTGGAATACATCCCGCAATACCACTTTTCATTGCCTCGGTCACCATGGCAACGTTTGAAACCAAAAACATTGGAGCTTGAATTATTGGGTGCTTTATATTCAGTAATTCGGTAAGCTTAGAACTCATTTAAACAAATTTTAGATGTCTAAATATAAGACTTTTTATTATGCACGCATAAGGTCTCGACTGGATATTCAATAAAGCCTGTAGTATCCGCATTTTAGATATGCTCCTTCTTGAAAACCAATAGGATGGTCAATATCATGACGAGTTTTTTCAATAATTTCAAACTTCCGTTTATTGATATTCAGGGCTTTCACGTTAATTTCCCAAAATACTTCGGCCAAAATTCTTGAGGAACAGGAAGCTAAAATCAGGGTACCATTCTTCGCAGTGAGTTTCTCGCCCAATCTTGCAAGTTGCGCATACTTTTTCTTAGCTAATTCTATCTCACTCCCTCTTTTGGCAAAACTTGGTGGATCAATTACAACTATATCATAAGTTTTGTCTTCATCAATTAGACGATTCAAGATTTTAAAAGCATCTCCGGCTATAGTCAAATGTTTACCTGAATAGGCATTGCGTTTACCATTTTGCCTGGCAATTTCTAGAGCATGCTCACTAATATCGATACTCGTAACCTCTTTGGCATTGTTTGCCAGTGCATGTACCGAAAAACCCCCTGCATAAGAAAAGACATCCAACACTGTCTTTCCTGAACTCATTTGGCCAACCTTCCTCCTATTTTCTCTATGGTCAAGAAAATAACCTGTTTTGTGCCCTTTAATGACATTTGCAGAAAAATAAATACCGTGTTCAACAAATTCAACCGTTTCATTTTCAAGTTCGCCATATATAATATCCCCGTCCTTGAAAGGATAAGTACAAGCATTCTGGAGGTTACGGCTTAAACGAACAACCACGGTTTGCGCATTAGAAACCTGAATTAGACTTTCAGTTATACTCTTAAAGAAAGCCAACCAAATTTCAGAATATAACTTAATCACCAAAACAGAGTCATAAACATCTGCTATGAGGGAAGGAAAATCATCATTTTCTCCAAATATCAAACGATAGCTATTTGTGGCAGTTTCTAATAATGGTTTTCTTTTTTGGTAGGCTAAATCTACCTTCTGACTAAAAAATTGAGGGTTGATTTGTTTTGATTCCCTGCCGTGATAAATCAATTTAATCCGAATAGGTGAGATGGCATCAAAAAGCCCAATGCCTATTAATTTATTGTCTTTTTGGCTAAAAATTACGGCAAGATCTCCAGTTTTTGCAGACGGTTTTATCTTAATTATACCTTCTGAAAAAACCCAAGGATGGCACTTTCTTACCTTAAGCTCTGCAGCCGCACTCAACTTAACAGCGTGTACGGCAGGCTTAACCTTGCTAAAAGAAATTTTAAATTTGGACTCAATTTCCATTAAGCCAACAAAGGTATACATTTTACCAATGTTGAAATGTTGGCTATTGTCATTTAAAATAAATTTTAAAACGTAGAAATTCTATTCAAATATTCAA
>JBCCOJ010000090.1:0-12001 GCA_039025415.1 Bacteroidota bacterium
GGACTCTTACGATTTTCTCACCTAATACTTCGGTGTCAATTTCGTTTTCCATAATGGTTATGAATTTTACCAGTTGTTACTTTAATAAAAATTATGAGCTCAATTTAATTGTGTTTGATAAGCTATAGCATACATTTTTAACTGTTTTATCATGCTTACTAAACCGTTAGCCCGTGTAGGCGACAAATGTTCTTTCAAACCAATTTTGTCAATAAAATCGGTATCGGCCTTAATAATACTATCAGGGTGTTGGTTGGAAAACGCTCGAATTAAAATCGCGATAATTCCTTTGGTTATAATCGCATCGCTATCTGCTGTGAATTCCACCTTTTCATCATTCATCTCTGCATGCACCCATACCTTGCTTTGGCAACCTTTGATAATATGATCTTCAGTTTTATACTGCTCATCAATTAAGGGGAGGGTTTTTCCTAAGTCAATCATATATTGATAACGTTCTTCCCAGTCTTCAAACATCGCAAACTCCTCGATAATTTCATTTTGTATTTCTTGAATACTCATAAAATATTACTTCAAAATTATTTTTCGCAAAGATACGGTATCTAAATCACTCCAATATCGACTTCTTGAGGTCTAACATCATTTTAACTAAGGATTTTATAGCGATTGGTGGATTGCCATGGTCAAAGGTTTGGGTTTGAAATGTTGTTTTACCATCGTCAATTTTTAGCGTGGCCATTGGTGCACCGTCATATTGAAATGCCTTTGATGGTGGTTCTAAATTTGAAAGCTCTTTTTCAGAAAACGCCTCAATTAAACGCTCCAATTCGTTTAATTTGTCTTTTGGAATATTGTTTTTTAAAACCTCCTGTCCATATCTATCTTTAGTGAAATAGATTGTATTTCCTGACATCCATAGTTTCTCATAAAATCCTCGAGAACTGGCCTCATAAGTTGTGGTCTTGTTGATTTTTGATTTTTCGACTTTCAAAGTTTCAGCAGCAGCTTTTATGATGAAGAGCGTTTCAGCTTTATTTTTTAAAAGAAAGAAACTTTCATTTTTTTCGAGAACATTTACTTCTTTTAATAAGGTCATCATTTCATTCTCCAAAACGTTTAACTCTCCTTGACAATATTTTTTTGTGGAAGCAAGCGTTCTAAAATTCAGGTTATTTCCATTGAGGTCATAGGAGCCAAAAAAATTATTACATCCTGAAAAACCTGAAACTCTACCAGTATTAGCATCAAATTCCATGAACAAATCAATGTTTGGTGTTTTTCCTCCCATTTCGGATACGAAATACTTACCTGAAAGTGCTGCGGAGTTTTCCAATTTTTCTTGTTTATCAGAATTAGTAGTTTCTTTGGGAGTCCCACAAGAATTGAGAAGAATTATAAAAAATATGAATAGGGTATTCTGCACAGATATCGGTATTGTTTTCTAAGTTTAAAACCAAAATAATGCCATAAATCTACGATAGCATCATTTTCGCCTTTTTCACTCCGGCGACAAGTGCATCAACTTCTTCCATGGTATTATAAAAAGCAAAAGAGGCTCTTACTGTACCAGGAATCTGGAAAAAATCCATTATTGGTTGAGCACAGTGATGACCAGTTCTTACCGCAATACCCATTTTGTCCAAAATGGTACCTATATCATAAGGATGAATGCCCTCAATGTTAAAGGAAACAACAGATGTTTTTGCATTTAAATCCTTAGGGCCATATATTTTTATCCCTTCAATTTCGGCGAGTTGTTTAGTAGCATATTCCAATAATTGTTGCTCATATTGTGCAATGGCCTCAAAACCGATACTATTCATATAATCCAATGCAGCACCAAAGGCAATACCACCGCAGATGTTAGGTGTTCCTGCTTCAAATTTATGAGGTAAATCTGCATAGGTCGTATTTTCGAAAGTCACCTCAGCAATCATTTCGCCACCACCTTGGTAGGGCGGTAATTTATTAAGCCACGCTTCTTTACCATAAAGCATTCCAACGCCCGTTGGACCGCAAATCTTATGGGCAGAGGTAACATAAAAATCAACATCTAATTCCTGAAGGTCAGGTTTAATGTGTGGGCAGGATTGAGCACCATCAACCAAAACCGCAGCTCCAACTGCATGCGCTTTTTCTATTATTTTGGCAATTGGATTGATGGTTCCCAAGGCATTTGAAATATGATTAACAAATAGAAGCTTGGTATTTTTTGAAAGTAATTTTTTATATTCCTCAAGCATTAATTGCCCATTATCATCCATTGGGATTACTTTCATTTTGGCTCCCGTTCTTTCACATAGCATTTGCCATGGTACTATATTACTATGGTGCTCCAATGCCGAAACCAGGACCTCATCTTCTTTTTTCAAGAGCGTTTCAAATCCTGATGCTACAAGGTTTATCCCATGGGTTGTTCCTGAAGACAAGATAACTTCATGCCTGTGTTTTATATTGAAGTGCTTTTGAATTTTTATGCGGGCTTCCTCGTATAAATCAGTCGCTTCTTGACTTAATGTATGTACACCGCGGTGGATGTTGGCATTATAATTTGAATAATAATCAACGATAACATCAATAACCTGCTGCGGTGTTTGAGAGGTCGCCGCATTATCTAAATAAATGAGTGATTTACCATTAATCGTGCGATTGAGGATTGGGAAATCTTTTCTGATTTTCCCTACATTGAAATCGATATTTGGGAGTGTTTCGTTCATGTTTATACAAAGTTAAGTGATGTAATTTAAATATGAACCTTAAAATATAATTTAAAGAAAAATTTAAAATTTATTTGTATGCATTTTTATAAAATGTATATTTGCCATATGTATAGTAAAGAATTAACAAAAGGTACTCTTCAGCCAATCATTTTAAAACTGATAAACTCTCGAGGGAGAATGTATGGTTACGAAATCACACAAGAGGTAAAAAAACTTACGGCTGGTAAGATTGACATTTCAGAGGGTGCACTATATCCAATACTCCATAAGCTTGAATCCAAAAACGTATTGGAGACCGAAAAAGTCTTTATCGGTAAACGGATTAGAAAGTATTATAAAGTAACCCAGGAAGGTAAACAAGTGGTCGAATCGGTCACTGACGAAATAAATGATTTTATTGAAACACTTAACCTGATATTTAATCTTAAACCGGTTTAATAATGCAGCTATCCAAAAAACATATAGAATTTATTGAGAGTAGTTTGAGCTTATATGGTTTAAAAGACCAAGGACTAAGGGAAGATTTGGTAGACCACATCTGTACTTATATTGAAAATGAAGATGGCCATGATTTTAATTATTTGTACCAAAAAGCACTTCGTAAATTCGGTGGTTATGCTAGTTTTCAAAATCTTCAATTAGAAACTAACTATCAAAAATTTGCAAAACAAATCGTCACTATCAATAGACTAAAATTTGGCGCTGGTTTTCTAACAATTTTGTTTCTCTTGCTAAGCTTAGTTTTTCAAATGTTTCATTGGCCTTACGCCAACGCTTGGTTGATTGGAGCGCTAGCCATTGCAATTTTATTTATTCTTCCTGTTCATTTTTATGCCAACTATAAAAGGTCAGTAATAAAGTTTTCTTAAAGTCGAGATTTCATAAAATGTATCCTTATTACAAATAAATCTTCTAATGAATATCTCTTTCTTGAAAAGTAAATAATTAATGTTTCAATCTAAATAGCACATGAAAAAATCAATTTTTATTGTCGGTTTTCTTACTTGCTTTATACTTGGCATAGGTGCCATGTTTGAATTCTTAACTTGGCCTTACCGAGGTATTATCGTCTTTGTTGGATTTCTGTTTTTAAATTTTGGACTTATCCCAATGTATTTTTATCAAAAATATAAGCAGGCATGAATAGAAAAATAGTTTTCGTACTGTTCTGCACAATAGTATCCAACTGTATAGCCGCCCAGAAACAGTTGAAAGAACAACTAGACGAACTACTTAAAGTGTACGACAATAGCAATGCGCCTGGACTGAGTGTGAAAGTAATAAAAGCGCAAGACGAGCTCTATTCGAATAGTTTTGGTCTGGCAAATCTGGACTATTCCATTAAAAATAGTGACTCAACCATTTTTAGTTTGGCTTCTATCGGAAAACAATTTACGGCTTCTGCAATTTGGGCTTTAATTAATGAGAGTAAAATTGCTTTGGAAGATGATATCAGAACTTATTTACCTGAATTTCCAAAATATAAAAAACCCATCAAGATTAAACATTTACTTAATCATACAAGTGGTATTAGAAATTACCATACATTGATGCAGCTTTCGGGTTTCGATTATCATATAACCTACTACGATAATTTAACTGTTTTAGAGTTGGCATGCAAACAAAAAGGATTGAACAATGTGCCCGGCGACAAGGTAACGTATTCAAATACCAACTATAATCTACTAGCGCTCATAGTTGAACGCGTTTCTGGCCATAATCTCAATGATTACATATATAACAACATCTTAAAACCCTTGAAAATGAATTACACATTCGTAAGGGTATCCCATGGCAAAACGATTAAAAACAAGGCCATCGGTTATCAAAAACGAAATGGCGAATTTGTTTATAATGTAACCAATCAATTAAGCTATGGTGCTGGTAATATGGGCTCATCTATTAAAGATATGGGAATTTGGATGCAGATGCTCAACGGTCAAATATCAGAATTTATTGGTTTGGCGAAGTTTTTAAAAACCACAGAGGTCTTTAACAATGGCACAAAAGCAAATTATGCGAGGGGAATTATGGTTGATACTTATAAAGGTTATAATACGGCAAGCCATGGTGGATTTGGGTTTGGCGGTCGCTCAAAATTGATTGCTCTACCAGAATTGAAACTAGGCATTATTGTGCTATCTAATCTACAATCCATTAATGCATCGAGCATAGCCTATCAAATTTTAGATAAGGTTTTGGAAAGCTACCCTAAAAAACTTAAAATAGAAGCGGTTACAGAGAGCTTTAAACCTCAAGATTTAAATATGTTTATTGGGGAATACAAAGAAATCAATAGTGATATGACCATGACTATTTTTGTTGAAAACGATACACTTAAATCGTTAGGGTCCTTAGGAAATACGGCTACACCACTAGAGCAGTTTGCAAAAAATAAATTTCATAGAATCCAAAGCCAAAATGTAAAGTATGATTTTACGCGTTCTGCTAAACATGATTTGTCAATAAGTTTTGCTGGTACACCATTTTATTTCAAACACGCCGAGTTTGTAGATGCAGAACCAATTGTGTTATCTGATTTTGCGGGTATTTTTTATTCTGAAGAATTAGACGCCACTTATCATTTGTCGATTGAAAATGATAGTTTACAATTATCCTACAAAAACAATGAAGCGATTAAGCTTAAACCAATACAATGTGATGAATTTGGCAATGGACAACGCACGCTCTATCATTTTGTGAGAAATGATAAAGGTGCTATAAGCGAAATGCTCTTGTCATGCGAAGGGACTATAAAGGATATAATTTTTAAAAAGAAAGACGAAACAATCAATTAATTATCTTGAAAAGATATATCACAAATCAAACCCAATCTTAACGCCCAATTTATTAGCAATAATCTTGGTAATACGTTGCTTGATTTCAGGTATTTTTACTGAATCCAATACATTGTTGCTAAAAGCGAACATTAATAAAGCCCTAGCCTCCTTTTCGGGGATACCTCGAGACCTCATGTAAAACATCGCAGTTTCGTCAAGTTGCCCGATAGTACATCCATGAGAGCACTTAACATCATCTGCAAAAATTTCCAATTGAGGTTTTGTATTGATGCTTGCCTTATCGTCCAGCAAGATATTATTATTGGCCTGAAATGCATTAGTCTTCTGGGCCTCCTTATTTACGATGACCTTACCGTTAAAAACTCCTGTTGACCTATCGCCAAATATACCTTTGTAATTTTGATGACTCTCACAGTTAGGCTCAATATGGTGAACCAGTGTATTATGGTCAACATGTTGCTTGTCTCCAATAATAGTCACACCTTTTAACGTTGAATCAATGCGCTCACCTTCTTGGTAAAAATTGAGGTTGTTTCTAGTTAATTTCCCACCGAAGGAAAAGGTATGCACCGATGTATTGCTTTGGGTCTTCTGCTTTATAAACGTATTATCAATCAAAGAAGCCGTTTGCCTATCGCTCTGAATCTTATAATAATCTACATTTGCCCGTTTCTCTGCAAAAATTTCAGTCACACTATTTGTCAATACGGGATGCTCAGTCAAGCTCTGATGTCTCTCTATGATTTGAACGTGTGAATTTTCTTCAACAACAACTAAATTTCTTGGTTGTAGCATTAGTGCCGATTCATTACCAGTCGCAAAATGAATGATTTGAATTGGTTTTTCAACCGCTTTATTTTTTGGAATGTGCACATATGCACCTTCTTGCGAGAATGCTGTATTCAATGCAGATAGACTTCCTTTGTCAACCGCTTTATTAAAATAATTCTCAATAATTGGACGGTATTTTGGTTTTGCAAGTGCCGAAGACATCAAACAGACATCAATCCCTTCATGTGTGGTCTGGGAAAGATGAGATGAATACTTCCCGTCAACAAAAATGATTTTATAAGAGTCAATATCGTGAATAAAGTACTTTTTAACATCGCGGTATTCAAGCGCATTTTCCTGTTTAGGAAAAACGCTATAGTCTTCTTTGAGAATACTGTTGAGAGATGTGTATTTCCAATTTTCTTCACGTTTAGAGGGGAAACCTGCAAGTTCAAAGTATTTCATGGCATTTAACCTCACATCATGAACTGGTGCATCAATATCAACCACATCCTCAAATGCCATAAATGATGATATCAATTTATCTTTTAAATCCATATTTTTTGTCGTTAAAACAAGAACCGTTTTTATAAAACTTAGAACTAGTAGTTCGCAATTACAATATTCAGTATACGGGTATAAATATTGTTTACGATTTACTGCATACTGATACTGTTCACTGGGCTACCTCTTCCTTAATCCAATCGTAACCTTTTTCCTCAAGTTCGTGCGCCAATTCCTTGGGTCCTGATTTTACTATTTTACCTTGATGTAATACGTGTACGTAATCTGGAACTATATAATCCAATAGCCTTTGGTAATGGGTGATTACTATTACCGCATTATCCTTACTTTTTAGTTTATTAACCCCATTAGCCACAATACGCAGGGCATCGATATCCAAACCAGAGTCCGTTTCATCCAGAATTGCCAATTTTGGCTCTAACATGGCCATTTGGAAAATCTCATTACGCTTCTTTTCACCACCTGAAAATCCTTCGTTTAGTGAACGGGACAAGAATTTTCTGTCAATTTCTAACATTTCTGATTTTTCCCGGATTTTTTTTAGCATTTCATTAGCAGGCATATCCTCAAGACCTTTAGCCTTTCTAGTTTCGTTTATAGCCGTTTTGATGAAATTAGTTACACTTACGCCTGGGATTTCGACCGGATATTGGAAACTCAAGAAAACTCCTTTATGAGCTCTTTCCTCGGCGTCCAATTCGTCTATATTCTCACCATCTAAAATGATTTCACCTTTCTCAACTTCATATTCTTCCTTCCCGGCTATAACTGATGCAAGCGTGCTCTTTCCAGAACCATTTGGGCCCATAATTGCATGAACCTCACCAGGTTTAACGTGAAAATCAATACCTCTTAAAATTTCTTTACCCTCTACACTAGCGTGTAAGTCTTTTATTTTTAACATGTTGTTCTTTATTAACTACTCAGCTTTACGCTTTATTTGTGCTTTATGATTCTGATGCCTCGCCACCAATTTTGATAACCTGATTATCTTCAGGTTTTGGTTCAATGACTTTTAATATCTCCATAATTTCAATTCTATCTTCCCAGCCTTCTTCACCCTCTAGCTTTTTAAAGATTCGCCCTCTAATTGTAACCGGTATCATATCTGTAGGTTCATTTTTATACTGCTGAACCTGCTTATCCAACTCATGCATCTTATCGTTTACAACTACACCAAACATTCGGGCCGGTGTTTGTAAAACGGCAGCATTATCGTAAAAAATGAAATTTCCTTGAATTGCAATCAATCCATCAGCTTGTTTTTCGGTTTTTCCATCGGAATTGTCATTTCGTAGTTCGACCTGTTCTTCTGAAATATTTGTTTCGGTGGATTTTGGTTCCGATTTACAGGAATTTAAAATAACCATTAAACTGATAAAGATGATTGATAATTTAACGTTCACTTTCTTCAAACTTTTTGTATAATTCTAGATTTCTAAATAATAAGATTTCTCTAGTCCGCTCGAAATAACAACTTAACCAACCGAACCTTCAAGACTAATTTCTAGAAGCTTTTGAGCCTCGACGGCAAACTCCATTGGTAATTTATTGAGCACCTCTTTACTAAAACCGTTTACGATTAAGGCAATGGCCTTTTCAGTATCAATACCTCTTTGGTTGCAATAGAATATCTGGTCTTCTCCAATTTTACTCGTAGTTGCCTCATGTTCAATCTGGGCTGATTTATTTTTAGCTTCGATGTACGGAAACGTATGCGCTCCGCACTCATTACCCATCAATAAACTATCGCACTGTGAGAAATTTCGTGCGTTATCGGCTCTTGAGCTTATACTCACTAGACCTCGATATGAATTTTGCGACTTACCTGCAGAAATTCCTTTTGAAATAATGGTTGACTTAGTGTTTTTACCCAAATGAACCATTTTTGTGCCGGTATCAGCTTGCTGAAAGTTATTTGTAACCGCGATTGAATAGAATTCTCCTACCGAATTATCACCTTTTAAAACACAGCTTGGATATTTCCAAGTAACCGCACTTCCTGTCTCGACCTGTGTCCAAGAAATTTTCGAATTAGTTTCGCAAAGTCCTCTCTTGGTTACAAAATTATAAACACCCCCTTTGCCCTCTGCATTGCCAGGATACCAATTTTGAACTGTTGAATATTTAATCTCAGCATCGTCAAGTGCAACAAGTTCTACGACTGCCGCGTGTAATTGATTTTCATCCCTACTTGGCGCAGTACAACCCTCTAGATAGCTAACGTAGCTACCTTCATCTGCTATAACGAGCGTTCTTTCAAATTGCCCTGTTCCTGCTTGATTGATTCTAAAATACGTAGAGAGTTCCATTGGACAGCGTACCCCTTTAGGGATATAGCAGAAACTACCATCACTGAATACCGCACTGTTTAAAGCGGCATAATAATTATCCGTTGCCGGAACAACAGAACCGATGTGTTTTTTAACTAATTCTGGATGTTCTTGGATGGCCTCTGAGATAGAACAAAAGATTATACCCTTTTCGGCCAAGGTTTTTTTAAATGTAGTTGCAACCGAAACTGAATCTACAACAACATCCATGGCAACTCCAGCTAGTTTTTTTTGCTCATCTAGAGATATCCCCAGCTTTTTGAAGGTTTCTAACAGTTCTGGGTCTACATCATCAAGACTATCGTATTTTGGTTTGCTATTGGGTGCAGAATAATAGGAAATGGCCTGAAAGTCTGGCTTCTCATATTTAACATTTGGCCATTCAGGTTCGGTCATTTTTTGCCATCCCCTAAACGCTTTTAATCGCCACTCTGTCATCCACTCAGGCTCTTCTTTCTTTTTTGAAATTGCGATGACAATTTCCTCATTCAATCCTACAGGAAATGTTTCAGACTCTATATCTGTATAAAAACCATATTCGTATTCTTTGGTCTTTAATTCCTCTCTTAAATCATCTTCTGTATATTTCGACATAATTTTAGTGTTTTGAAGTCTTCCCTATGGGAAGATTTAGATGGGCTCTTTAAAGTGAAAACGATTCCCCGCAGCCACATGTTCTGTTGGCATTTGGATTATTAAAAACAAAACCCGCTCCGTTAAGGCCCCCAGAATATTCCAAAGTTGTGCCTATAAGGTATAAAAAGCTTTTTTTGTCAACAATGATTTTTACCCCGTTATCTTCAAAAATTTTATCATCATCCTTTTGATTTTTGTCAAATTTCAAGTCGTAGGAGAGCCCAGAACAACCACCACTTTTCACACCGACTCTGATAAAATCGGTAGCAGTATTAAAACCATCTTCATTCATAAGTTCAATGACTTTGCTTTTTGCATTATCTGACACCTTTATCATTTACTCTAAATTTTATATATAAATTGTCCGCAAATATACAATATATAGGGCGTTTTGCCATATTGCCTAACATTATATTAGTAAATATGGCAATGTGTATTTCTTATCAGAAATAAACGAAAGAATTTAGTCTGTAGCGGAGCTCAGACCAGCAAAATATATGCTCTAATTAATTTAGATGGATAATTGACTCGGGGCTGTCTTGCGGTTTAACAGGAATAGCTTTCTAATTGCAAGCCCAATCTGATTATTTTTGTAGGGAAGCTCTTCAAAATTTCCAGAGGCATCCATGACCATTTTCACATTACAGGTCTTGCAGATAAAAATGTTGGAATCTCCAAAATCTTCAAGTTGACTTGAAATTGGAACTAAATTATGCCCGAATATGGCACAGGAAAGATGGTTGCGTCTATTCGTTTTCATGGAGTAGGTTAAAAAGTTTGGGACTGTAAATTTAAAAGTATTTCCTTAAATATCAGTTAAAATGCTTATTTTTTCGATGAAATGCACATATTTCGTTAACGAATGACATTTGAATCGGGTATCTGAATAAAAATATTGATAAAAAATAATTGAAAAACAATCTTATTTTTGCGACATGCTTGAAAATAAAAACCCGCAAAGAACTGCCGTTGGGAAATTGGGCGAATTTGGCCTTATTGACCATTTGACAAAAACCTTTAAACCTAAACAAAAATCAACAGTTAAGGGCGTTGGAGACGATGCCGCTGTCTTGCATTTTGCAAATAAACAAACGGTATTGACTACTGATTTTTTAATTGAAAATGTTCATTTTGATTTAAGTTATGTTCCCTTGAAGCATCTAGGCTATAAGGCAGTTATGGTTAATTTGTCTGATGTTTACGCCATGAATGCAAGAGCGACACAAATCACTGTTTCCATAGCCATTTCAAACCGTTTTCCACTGGAGGCCATTGAAGAATTATACGATGGTATCCAAACCGCTGCGAGAATTTATGATGTTGATATTGTTGGGGGTGACACTACGTCTTCGACTACTGGTCTAATAATTTCAATTAGTGCATTAGGAGAAATTGAAAACGAAAATGTCGTTTACAGAAATGGTGCTAAACCAAATGATTTAGTAGTTGTTACCGGAGACATTGGCGCTGCTTACATGGGACTTCAGATATTGGAACGAGAAAAGGAGGTTTTTAAGGTAAATCCCAATAATCAACCAGACCTTTCCCCTTATTCTTACATAATTGAACGACAATTAAAACCTGAGGCTAGAAAAGATATTGTTGAGATTTTGGAAAAGTTAGAAGTTAAACCAACGGCCATGATTGATATTAGCGATGGGCTGTCTTCTGAAATTATCCACATCTGCAAACAAAGTGATGTTGGTGTTGAAATTTACGAAAACAAAATTCCTCTTGACCCCCAAGTAATAGCTACCTGTGAGGAATTTAATCTTGATAGTACAACCATCGCCCTAAATGGTGGTGAGGATTATGAGCTTCTCATGACCATTGATCAAAAGGACTTCGATAAAATAAAAGGAAATCCGAATTTAACGGTCATTGGTTATATAACTGAAAAGGATAGAGGTATGAATTTGATTACAAGAGGGGAGCAGGTTGTGCCAATTATAGCAAAGGGGTGGAATTCATTTGACGAAAACAATTGAAGGTCATGCTAATTTGAGATTACCTCCTTAAACGCCGAATTAATAAAAAAGTATTGATGCTATGCAACCATAGCGGCAGTAGCAACAGCTCGCCGGTGGTGTCTCTGCTTTCTCTTTTCGTAAAGGTCGGCTAAGATGGAGTTAATTTCACGATATTTAGGCGTTAGCTCAGTCAAACGACCATTTCCGTCAGTAGTTAATTGATGTCCACAGCAGCTACATGTATATTCTTTAACGTGGGGTGTTATCTGTCTAGAAACTTTATA
>JBCCOJ010000091.1:0-11809 GCA_039025415.1 Bacteroidota bacterium
AACTGAAAAAATCATTAAGTCGAACTATCATTAAGATTAATTTCTATATTTCGTAATTGATAAATCATTATTAATATAAAGCTAATGTTTTGGTAACATGATTTTGATGCATAATTGACATCTTTGTAATGTTAGTAAAAGGAATATATCTTCATTCTTTAATTGAATTAGAAAGTTAGTTGGAAAATCGACCTTGCCTGAGGTCGATTTTTTTTTAGTGAGACCCCGAAATCAGAGTTTCCCCGCCAAAGCGGGAAACTTTGATTTCGGCCGGTCGAACTAACCCCGCCGAATGGCGGGGTCTCGCACCTCAAAGTTTACAGCACTCGCTTGAGCAGGGGCTTTTAAATCCGGCCGGTCGAACTAACCCCGCCGCATGGCTGGGTCTCTCACATCAGGGTTTTCTGCACTCGCTCTAGCGGTGCTTTTGAATCCCGCTGGTCGAACCACGCTTGCATCTTGGCAGGCTAACCCCATCCGTGCTAATAACGATATCTATCGATTATTACGGGCAAATTTTTCGGCTACATATTATTCAATTAATACGGCTTTTATTTAGACCACATTTCAGACTTAACCAAATCATATGAAAGGTTGATAGCTCTAGTTCATCTTTTGCTAAAAGAAGATTTTTTTCACCTTGAACGTATCATTTATTTCTATTTAGAGTTAACATTTCAGGTGAAATCAGATAATCCCTTGTTCTAGAATTAATTAGTTTTAAGAGCTACAATCATTTGGTCGATGATTCAAAATTAAGCTTGAATTCTAACGATGAACGATGATTGATAATAAATAATAAAGGCAATGGGTTTCCAATTTTCTCGAGTAGGTCAAAAGACTACAAATTTAGAAGAGACATTTTCATTAGGTGAATTGAAGAAGCAATACTCAAATTTTGTAGAAGAGGCCTATAATATAATGCAAAGCGATATGGGCCTGAGTGACATCCTGTACTACGAAGCCTATAGATTGAAATGCCAAATATTAAATCTGGAAAAGGCTAGTTTGAAAGCTCCTGACGCAAAGTCCTGAAATAATCAAATGCGCCTAAGAGTCTTGAACCGTACCACGAGAAATATTCCCCGTCAACAATAATGACCTTACTAGCAGCAAATCTTTGACTTAATTCTACTTTATGCTTGTCTTTGAAAGGGTAGGGCTCACTTGATAACATCAGTATCTCTGGATTTTTTTTAACGACCTCTTCAAGACTAACCTCTGGATAGCGAATGGTATTTACAAATATATTATCAAAACTATTAAGATTTAGTAAGGTATTTATAAAGGTATCGTTACCAGCCACCATCCACGGTTTTTGCCAAATAAAATAGGCCACTTTTAATCTTTTTTGTTTCAATACGTATTCTTTAAAGCTTTTAATTTCTTCTTCGATTTTATAATGTATTTCATTGGCTTTTTGCTCTACATTGAATAGCCTTCCGTAGGATTTAATAAGTTGTAAGGTATCCTCTAAATCTAAAATATCACTAATGTGAACAGGGCAGATATTTTCAAGTTGTGATACCATTTCCAAGGTGTTTTCCTCCTTATTGCAAATTATGATATCTGGTTGTAATTTTTTGATTTTATCTAAATGAACCTGTTTCGTTCCGCCTACCACGGCTTTTTCTTTTCTAATTGATTTAGGGTGAACACAGAATTTAGTAACCCCAACGAGTGCACCTTCTAGACCTAAATCAACAATTAACTCAGTTAGTGAGGGCACAAGGGATATAATCCGTTTTGGAGTGGATTTAAGGCTTATGGTTCGATTTAGTTGGTCTGTGATAATCAATTTTTCTCTAAAAATGTCGTCATCAATTCAAGAATTCTTTTTTTACATCCTAATAAAGCTGTCCTTAAAATAAACCTTCCATTTCCTATCCATTAGTTGTTCGCCGTATTCGGTAAAATTTCCAGTCTCATCAGTTGTGAATATAAACCGTTTGGAGTCACTGGCTTTAACCACAAATTTCCCATTTTCAAATGTCGCTGGATATCTAGCTGAACCCGATTTATAATACGGATTGTAATAATAGGTTTTATCAGTTTCACTGTAATATATTACAGTATGTAATTGTAGTGATTTTGAAGATAAGTCAATGGTTATGATGTTTCCATCTAATTTATAATCAATCTTTTCGTAGGCTGGGATTTCGCTGAAAACAGTGTCAGATTTAATTGTTTTTGAGGTCCCTAGCCATTCGCCAACCATGAAATCTAATTGTTTCATTTTGGATTGCGATTCAGTTTGGCAAAACGATATTGTGGTAAATAGGATGAAAAAACTTGTCTTAATTTTTAGCATAAAAGAGATTCCAGATGAGTGTTTGAACAAAGATACTCAATGAAATCTACAACAAGCCCCGAGCCTTTATCTCCAAATATTTATTGATGGTATCCAATGTTAAATCCTGAGGGGTAGTTAGAATTGATTGAATCCCGTACTTCTGAAGCTCGTTAACAATCAGTCGTTTTTCAAAAGCGAATTTTTCTGCAATCACCTTATCATAAACTTGCTGAATCGTTTCAGCTTTGTCCGTTATAAGACTGTTCAGTTCGGTATTTTTGAAGAAAATCACGACTAGTAAATGGTTTTTTGCGATACCTTTTAGATAGGGAATTTGTCTGTGTAATCCATCCAGGGTTTCAAAATTGGTATATAAAAGCATCAAACCACGCTGTTTGACATTTCTTTTTATATCAGCGTAAAGTCGACCGAAATCACTTTCAAAGAAATCGGTTTTAACATTGTAAAGTGTTTCTAAGATGAGGTTCATTTGTGAGGTTCGACGTTCGGCCACCACAATGTTCTCTACTTTTTTTGAAAATGCCAAAATACCTGCCTTGTCCTGTTTTTTTAAGGCAACATTGGATATGACCAAAGAAGCATTAATAGCATAATCTAAAAGGGTAAGCCCGTCAAACGGCATTTTCATGACCCGACCTTTATCTATAACTGAGTAAATGGGCTGTGATTTTTCATCCTGAAATTGATTGACCATTAATTGATTTCGCTTAGCGGTCGCTTTCCAATTTATAGTGCGAAGGTCGTCACCCAATACATAATCTTTTATCTGCTCAAATTCCATGGTATGGCCAATCTTTCTTATTTTTTTGATTCCATACTGGTGAAGGTTGTTACTCATAGCCATCAAATCATACTTACGGAGTTGTATGAAACTGGGGTAAGTGGGTATCATGGCATTGTCTTCTGAAACAAATCGACGAGCCACCAAACCAAATACTGACGATATGTAAATATTCAATTTCCCGAAGTGATACTCACCCCGCTCGACAGGTCTTAATTGGTATTCAATCGTACTGCTACTTGACGCCTCTAATTTGCGTTCTATCTTAAAATCCCGGACTTGAAATTGTTCTGGAATTTCATCAATAATTATGGCATTGACGTTTATTGAATAGTAATTATAAATCTCCAACTGAATTGGATTTTGGTCACCATTCGAGAGTTTTTCTGGCAAGATACGTCTGCCAATAACGCCCTTGTTTGTTATAAAAAGAATAATCGAATCTAGGATGGTAACGACCACTAAAAGCAGCAGTAAAAGCTTTACGATATTGAACAACCTTGGAAACACAAAACTGAATACAAAAAGAACCATTAGCCCAATGCAGGCGTAGAAAAAACGGTTTTGGATGTAGAAAGGTTTAATGCGTTTCATATTGGGTTGTTAGTCGTGAGTCGTGAGTTTTGAGTATGAGTTTAAAAGTTTAGGAGTTTAATGTTTAGTAATACTTTTTATTCTAAAATAAGATTGCGTCGCTTGTTCCAAGCTCGCAATGACATCGTTAGATTAATTATTTCTTTAGCAAATTTTTCCCTCCCCTCCGAGGAGGTTAGGAGGGGCTCTTTTATCGTGGTATTTCAACCGCCTCAATGATTTGTTTTATAATTTGTTTGGTCGTTACACCTTCCATTTCACGTTCGGGGGTAACGATGACCCTGTGCTGCAAAACCGGTATCGCCGAACGTTTGATATCCTCTGGAGTCACAAAATCGCGACCTTCCATTGCTGCAAAAGCTTTACTTGCTCTTAAAATTGCAATGGATGCACGGGGTGAAGCACCTAAATATAAAAACGGATTGTTTCGCGTATTTGAAATAACATCTGCAATGTATCTTATCAAATTGGCTTCAATCGAGATTTCGTTTACTAATTCTTGAAACGTCTTAATTTGTTCCTTAGATAAGTGAGCGGTCACTTGGGTGGTCTTTTCCTTAGCTTTTAGATGCTGCTCACGATTTAAGATCTCTACCTCTTCCTCAACATTTGGGTAATCTACATCTATCTTAAAGAGAAAGCGGTCAAGTTGCGCCTCTGGTAGTCGATAGGTGCCTTCTTGCTCAACAGGGTTTTGTGTAGCTAGAACGATAAATGGTAGTTCCATTTCAAACTTATTACCATCAATTGTGATTTGCCGTTCTTCCATAACTTCAAAAAGCGCCGCTTGGGTCTTTGCGGGAGCACGATTAATCTCGTCAATAAGAATCATATTTGAAAAAATAGGGCCTTCCTTAAATTCGAAATCAGACGATTTCATGTTAAAAACAGATGTTCCTAAAATATCGCTCGGCATCAAATCGGGGGTGAATTGTATTCTGCTGAAACCAACATCCAATGACTTTGCCAATAGCTTTGCTGAAACTGTTTTTGCAACCCCGGGAACACCCTCAATAAGCGAATGGCCGTTTGCAAGAATTGATGCAATGAGCATATCTATCATTTCCTCCTGACCAACAATTACCTTACCTATTTCTTCCCTTACTAGTTGAATACCGCCCTGCAGGGCGCTCAAATCAATCCTGTTTTCGAAACTTAGGTCTTGATTGGGTGTAACAATATTAGATTCGTTGGATTCAGGTGATTCATTATTTGGAGCAGTTTCTTTTTTTGATTCGAGATTGTTGGGCTCAACTCCAGAATTTTCTGAATTCAGATTCGATTTTTCGCTTTGGTTTTCGTTTTGATTTTCCATTCATTACTTTTTGTAAAACGCTTCTATTGCAGTGTTTAATTGCAATAAATTGTTTTCGTTACATTCAGCTTTACTTCGTAGATATAAAATTAAGTTTACGAGTTTTTTAATTTCAGCTTGATCTTTATTTGATTTTTGGGATAAGTTCTTGATGAATTTTTCGTCTAGATTTTGGGTATCTAAATAATAGACTCGTCTAATATACTCCAAAAAATAAGTGATCTTCTTCTCAATGATGTTATTATGGTCTTTGGTCTCGTAATACAGATTACCTATGGTTTTTGTAAAATCGACCGTAGTATTTTTAAGGGGTTGTATGACTTTTACAATCCGCTGCCTTCGTTTAGCATTAAAAATCATAAAACAAATTATAGTGAGCAAGGCTAAATACCAAGCCCAACGCAGTGCCGGTTGACTAAGAATAAAGCGCATTGGGGAGTCGCCCAAATCCCTTACCGATTTATTTCTTGAATCAAAATAAATAGTATCATCTTTTAAATAGGACATTACACCAGCTGCATATTTTGCATTTTCCTTTTTAAGCAGATGGTAGTTTGTAAATGCAATTGGTTGGAGATGTAAATAAATGTCACCATTTCCCCAACCCATTCTTATAAAGTTGGTATACAGCGAATCACCAAATTTCTGACGCCCTAAAACGGTTGTGTAGAGTGTATCCAATTTTGAGAAATACACATTACTAAGCCCTTTTTCAATAGTAATGGAATCATTTTCCAATATTGGATTTGTAAAGCTAAACGTCCCTTTGCCTTTAAAATCAAAGTCGTTTGTGGTTTCAAAACCAAGTGAATCTTGCAATTTAATAGGAAAATAATTACTTGAAATAAAAATGCTGTTTCCAAAGTAGGCAAAATCCAAAAGTTCCTGGGCTGAGGTGTTGTCAAGCTGTGGATACTCGTCTATAAGTATATAATTTCCAGTAATCAAATAGGTGCTATCATCCCAAATATAGTAATCGTCAAAATACTCGTATGGCGTAACGTTGATATCTTGAATTTTATCCTCGGGGAATAGTGTCTCTAGTTCATTGTAAAACACAAAGGTGCCGTAGGGTATTTTATGCCGCTCGTCAAAAGTTTTATTCCAATTAATTGGCGGTGGTGTAGAGAACTCGATGACGGCAACACCAGCGATGAGCAGCACAAGTAATACGATATAAATCTTTAAGGTTTTGCTCATTTTTTAATCGAATTTAAAAATTGAGCAAATGCATTTTTTGCCTTGTCAAACTGATTTTTATCAATCTCGAACTCGCCGTACCAAATGTAATTATAAAGGTAGGAGGTGTAAGAGTACTGTTTTTTTACGTCATCCGGCTTGATTTCGTAGTAATAATCACTGTTGGTCTTCTCTACATCGTAGTCAATTATTTCGGCTTCGGATAATTTTTTGAGCAACCATAAATAGTAATATCTCACTGCTAATCTAAAATTACCTTTACTTTCAGCCTGTTCAATCAAGGTATTGAAATCTGTCACATGGATATTGTTTTCGACGTCGGTCACCGGAATAATATTCTTGTCTGAGGATTTTCCGAAAACCCAAGTCCCTTCTTTATTTATTATAGCCTTTACGATAAAAAACACAACCAATAAGAAAATGACAACATAAAATACCTTAAGCGCGATATCGGTAAAATTTGAGGCTTGTGCTGCGGAGTTTAAGTCGAAAAGGTCCCTAAAGAAATCGCTCAGCCACTTTTTGAATCGCGTCCACCAACCAGAGTCTGCAACACTTCGTTCGTAGATAAAATCATCATCATCGTACTTATCCTTTAAATTTTCATATTCGCGAACCTCTAGCGGCCCAGTATCTGTATACAATGAATCTTGAAAGGTTCGGGGTTGGACGATTTCCGAGGAAAAATATGACAATGCAAACCCTTGCGATGTGCATAATCCAAAAAATATAATAGCGATATAATGTCTCACGAGTCTATTCACCAGAACCTATTTGGTCAATTATGCTCTTGGTGTTGATATTCTCGTTTTCTTCCTTTAAACTATAGAAAACGATACCTTGATTAAGTTGGGTAATTACATTAAGCATCGAGCCGAAAATGAATGATATAAAAAAAACAGCTAGCATGATTACGGTCATCGTGGCACCAACTTCTTGGGTGTTGGGCTGACCTCCACTTTCTATTGACGTAAATACACTTGCCATACCAAAAATATACGGAATTAAGGTCATGATATTTTGAACAATATAGCTCATCAAATAGAATAGGCCAACACAGGTAATTGCAACCCAAAATTTCTTTCCAATCAAGGAAAGCGAGTAACCGAAACAATCCCAAATACCCCTTTTCCCGTTGATGTATTCCATTAGGGTCATTTGATAAAATAAAGCCACAAAGCCTATCACAAGTGGTAGAGCCAAAGTGCCAATAATGGTTATGACCAGAATAAATGAAATAATACCGATACAGATACCTACAGGGATTGCGATTAAAATACCGCAAACTAGAAACAAAAGGATTTTACCAATATTTTTCTTGTAAGCTGAAATAATCGCTTTGGTTGAAAAATTCTTACCTTGATTATCGTCATATAGCTTGAGATATATTGGTAAATAAGAATAGGAGACCACACCAGCAGTCAATGCTACAATGATAAACGCTAACACTAGAATTACAAAAAGAAAGGCATTATCATTCATATAGGCATCAATCCCAGAGGTATTACCGCCTAGAATACCCCCAAACATCACATCTGTATAGAATTTTGTAAAAAAATAGCCCAGGACACTCAACACCAGCAAAAACAAGCCATTGACAATAAAGAAATGTTTAAACAAGTGACCTCCGTTGGCCTTGAGAAACGCAAAGGTGTCCTGAAAAAGAGCGCCAAAATCCCTTGATTTATAGAGTTGCTGCATAGCTGGATTTAATTCTGTTATTTACGATAAATGGGTATATCAAATAGTAATATGAAATTAGGCTTAACGTGGATAGAATGATGCCTACTGAAAGCCAATTGGGCATCACATTGGAATATCTGGTGACATAACCTTCTAGAAAACCCGCTGCAACTGTAAACGGAAACGTACTGATAAGTATTTTAACTCCGTTTTTAACTCCCATTTTAAATGAGGTCAGTCTTGAAAAGGTTTTGGGAAATAGAATGCTCGCCCCAAGAATTAATCCAGCAGCGGCCTCAATGACAATGGCAAAGATTTCCATCGAACCGTGAATCCATATACCACGGACGCTTTCCCATAGCACACCTTCTTGATAAAAGAAATATTGAAATGAACCGAGCATTATGCCGTTATAGAGCATAACCAAACCTGTACCCAGTCCTCCAAATACGCCGTAAAGAAATGCCCTTATACCTACATAGAGGTTGTTTAACGTAATACCGATAAAACTTCCCCAGTTGCTCCCGCTCTTGTAAACGGCGACTGGGTCTCCAGCCTCAATATTCTCTAAAGTCTTATTCACGTATTCATCACCTAATATAAGCCTGACGAAGGAATCATCATAGGCTGCCGAAACAGCTCCCATGGCAGTAAAACAAAAGAAAATAATGAATGCATAAAGTACATAACGTCTGTATTCGTAAACAATCATTGGGACTTCTTCCTTGAAAAAATACAGAAAGCGGTTGGTATCTTCGCGTTTGGTTTTATAAATTTTCTGAAATGCCTTTGCTGCCAGGTTGTTTAAGTAAAGAATTGTTTTACTTTTGGGATAATAGGTTTGAGCGTAGGAGAGATCGTTAACCAAATGCACGTAAAGCGAAGCGAGTTCATCTGGATTTTTGAGCGTTTTACCAAAAATGGCTTTTTCAAAATTAAGCCATTTTTCCTTGTTTTGCTTGATAAACGCCACTTCTCTCATAGGCTCCCAAATTAAAGCAATTAATGGTAGAGTTACAAATAAACACCACCCAAAATGTCAATATAAATTTTGTTGCCGCTAGCGTAGGCGAGCGTATTTTGGCCTTTATTATTGATTTTATAATTAAGATTGCCTATGTCATTGTAACCTATCAAATCGTTTTTAATTTATTGCGGATTGAAGATTTGGTTAGGGATATGGATCAATGGTCTAAAATTGCCATTTACGTTAGCTTTTATTTACCAGTAGTTTTTTATTCCTTTTTATTCGAAACCTTTTTAGATGGTCAAACGCCGGGTAAGCGAATTCTTAAGATAAAAGTAGTCAAGATAGACGGCTACCAAGCTTCATTGTCTGATTATTTGATTAGATGGTTTTTCAGAATTATTGATTTGAATCTATTAGGGCCTGTTTTTGGACCTGTCGTTGCATTGATTTCAATAGTCGCTAGCGATAAGAATCAAAGATTAGGGGATATGACTGCGGGTACTTCGGTTATTACTTTAAAAAACAGGGTTAACATTAGTCATACCATCTTAGAGGATTTAGAGGATAGTTATGTGCCAACTTATCCCAATGTAATAAAGCTATCTGATAATGATGCCAGAATCATCAAGGAAACCTTTACCCGCGCCAGAGCATCGAGGGATTATGCTACCTTAATAAAGTTGCGTAAAAAGATTGTTGAGGTCGTTGAAATCAAAGACTATAATGATGATGATATTAAGTTCATAGACGTCATCTTAAAGGATTACAATTACTACACCCAAAACATGTGAGTAGAGAGCCGATTCCGAAGTATATCGGAATCGTGCGAATCACTCATACCGCCCTTTTCGGCGGTATCTTTTAAAGAGCCGATTCCGAAGTATATCGGAATCGTGCAAATCACTCATGCCGCGCTTTTTCGCGGCATCTTATAGAGCCGAGATTTGTTTTATTTAAATCTCTTACGATTAACCTGCACTGACCCTGTCGGAAATACATAAACCGCCTTATTGGAAGTTTTTAATTCGGGTGAAGGTATTCTCTAATCTTTAAGTATCAATTTCAATCTATAATATAGGATTATTAAATTTGCGAACTTAATACTAGCTGAACTATTAATTATTGGACGCTATGAGAGGACTACTATTTGCTTGTTTGTTGTTTCCCTTCTTTTGTTTTTCCCAAATAAATGAAAGCGATTCACTTAAATTAAAAGCCAACCTGTCGCTTTCGGGGTTTTGGCAAGGTGGAAATGTGGAGACTATCATCTTTCGGGCTAAATCTGAAATAAGCGTTAAGCCATTTGAAAAGTGGGCATTTAAGACCACCAACTCGTACGTTTATCAAGAGTTTGGTAACGAAAAGGCCGATGAGGATATATTGAGCTTAAATTTTTTGTATTTCAATCCTGATAAAAAAATTCATCCCTTTGCCTTAGGTTTTTTTAGTACCAATTTCCGTCGTGAAATCGATATTCGTAGTTTACTTGGCGCAGGAGTTTCGTTTGAGATATTTGAAAAGAAAAAAAATTGGCTAAAACTATCCTTGTCAAGTGAATACGAACAAACTCGCTTTGACAGTTTTATCTTTAATTTTTCTGAATATAACGGTAATGAATCCATAAATACCTTTCGAGCGACTGCCTGGATTAGCGGCAAGTGGTATCTTTTTAAGGAGAAGGTCATTATTAAACACGAAAGTTACTTCCAGCCTTCATTGGAAGACAGTAATAATTACAGGTGGCAAGGCGATATAAGTTTGGAGCTACCTGTGTGGAAGCATCTTAATTTTAAAATCAATTATTTGCATACCTACGAGAGTATAGTAATTCAAAATCAAAGTCAGGAGGACAAGTTTCTTACTTTTGGATTCACTTTAAAGAGCTACTAATACTCTAAAATTAGACACCCTTCATTAATTTACAGTCGTATACGCTGCTTCTGTTTAAGGGATTCAGATAAGGGCACACCGCGGATTACCAGCCCTAACATAAACCATTTTTTAGGTTTTAATAAAAACGTAATCGTGTAATAACTCCTTATAAAAAGATATTTCAAGTAGCTGTAATTCTTTCTAATAACGTAGAAATAAGAAATTAAACCTTCCTTGCTTATTGTTTTTGAAACCCCAGTGCTAACACCTTGGTAATGGGTAATTTTTGCTTGGGGAACCAGAACCGCCGATTTATCAAGTTGCCGCATTCTATGACAAATATCCATTTCCTCAAAGTACAGAAATATATTCGTGTCAAATCCGCCCACCGCTTCAAATACAGAACTCCTAAAGAACATAAACGCTCCATTTACGAAATTCACCTCGACTGGATTTGTGTATTCTTTTTTCCGCTTCGGAAATTTTTCAGAGTCCATTTTTTCTAAAAAGCTTCGGCCAAAAATCAGCTTTCTAATCCCTTTATCATGGTCAAATGATATAACGTGTTCACCGTTTTCATCATAATTTTGTGCCGTGGATACCCCAACTTCAGCATTGTTATCCATGTAGCTTTTCAAAATTGATAGACAATCGTTCTGTAAAAACGCATCATTATTCAAAAACAATAAATAGTTTGCTTTGGCATACTGTACCCCCAACATGTTACCACCCCCAAAACCGTTATTTATCGGGCTGCGATGCAGATGTAAGTTCTTATAAGATTTAAGACCGTTTTTAAGTAAATCAAAATCTTCGGGTTCTGAATTGTTATCAATGACTACAATCTGAAAATCCACTGACGCATTTGTCATGCTATATACAGAAGCTACACACTCCATAGTGTATTTAGCGGTATTGTAGTTAATAATGATTACAGCAACGTCAGTCATATTAGGCATTGAAAATATAGTCTGTCAAAATTACTTAATTTTACCACTTTATACTTCAATAAATCAATCACAACATGGGAATTAAATCCAAATTCAAAAAATACATGCTGCATAAAAAGTTTCCGATTGA
>JBCCOJ010000092.1:0-11763 GCA_039025415.1 Bacteroidota bacterium
GGCTAAGGAAGTTTTGGATTCGACCGAGACAGCTATTGCTGGCCAACTCGAATATGATTTTAAGTCTTATGACAACGCTAATTTAAATTCAGGTAGCTTAATCAGAATAGATAGTTTTCCTTCAAATTATATAGAACCTCGTCCAGTCGATGTTTGGTTGCCGCAGGACTATTCAGAAGAGAAGAGCTATAGCGTACTTTATATGCATGATGGTCAAATGCTTTTTGACTCCACCACAACTTGGAATAAGCAAGAGTGGAAAGTTGATGAGTGGGCCTCCTCATTGATGAAGGCTAATAAAACAGAAGATTTCATTGTAGTAGCAATTCATAATATTCCCCAATTACGTTGGCAGGACTTATTTCCCCAAAAGGCCTTTGAAAATATAAATGAGGGGGTTCGGGATTCAATAGTTAAAACTGCAGGAGAAAGTAATTTTGAGATGAATTTCAATGGAGACAATTATTTAAGGTTTATGGTTGAGGAATTAAAGCCATTGATTGATAGCAAATACAAAACCAAACCAGATAAAGAGCATACTTTCGTGATGGGGTCCAGTATGGGTGGGCTAATGTCTATGTACGCTATTTCAGAATATCCTGAAGTTTATGGAGGGGCCGCCTGCCTCTCGACGCATTGGGTTGGTGTTATTATTCCATTAGCTAATAACCCTTTTCCTGATGCCATTCTTGAATATGTGGGGAATAATCTACCCCAAGCTGGTTCACATAAATTGTATTTTGATTATGGCAATAAAACCCTTGACCAATATTATCCCCAATTTGCGCCACGGGTAGATGAAATTTTAAAAGCAAAAGGCTATACCGAAACAGATTCCAGAAATCTGTTTTTTGAAAACACAGACCATTCAGAAATTTCATGGAGTGGCCGTTTAGACAAACCTCTTTTATTCCTTTTAGGTAGTTAAGCTATGAGAAATCTTACTCTTTTTACTGTTTTACTGTTTTTTGGTTTTGTCTGTGCTCAAAATCCAGACCGTATCTATAAGTCGCATAAAGAAGAGGATGGGAAATTTACGGTAACTACCAGCGACGGTCAGTATATATTTCAGTTTTACAATCCGGAAATCTTAGAAACTACTTTTATTCCGATAGGTCAGACAAATGATAACGACTCACATGCCGTTGTAATTAAACCCGCGGAGGTTGAAACTACATATTCCTATGTCGGTAATGATATTACTTACGGTAGCGATGGTATTTCAGTAACCATTACCACTGAACCATTTGAAATTTCTTACTCCTATAAAAATAAACCCATCATTTCCGAGAAAAGAGGTTACTACAAAAGTGACCACGTACCAATGGAAATGGTAAAGGGTAATATAGTTGCAGATAAGACCGAAAAAATAGAATTTAATCTTACCCAAGATGAAGTGCTATACGGCGGTGGCGCAAGGGCGCTTGGTATGAATCGACGTGGTAATCGCCTGCCACTTTACAATCGTGCCCATTACGGTTATCAAACTGAAAGTAAATTGCTCAATTTCAGCATGCCCATTGTCATGTCTTCCAAACAATACATGATTCATTTTGATAATGCTCCAATTGGTTATCTGGATTTTGACAGTAAAGGTGATAATACGCTAACTTATGAAACCATTTCAGGAAGAAAGACCTATCAAATTATTGTCGGGAATTCTTGGTATGATGTATTGGATAATTACACAGATTTAACCGGAAAACAACCAATGCTACCAAGATGGGCCCTAGGCAATTTCTCGAGCCGTTTTGGTTACCATACCCAAGATGAGGTTATGGAAACCGTTGAGAAATTTCGTGAAGCCAATATACCAGTTGATGCCATTATTCTCGATTTGTACTGGTTCGGTAAGGACGTTAAAGGCACTATGGGAAATTTAGCGTTTCTCAGGGATTCATTTCCAAATCCTGAAAAAATGATTAAGGATTTAGCGGCAGATAATGTAGAGACTATTCTAATAACAGAGCCGTTCATTTTAACGACCTCAAAACGTTGGGAAGAAACCGTTGAAAAAAATGTTTTAGCAAAAGACTCCGTTGGAAACCCAGCTAGATATGATTTTTATTTCGGAAATACCGGCATCGTCGATATCTATTCTAAAACAGGTAATCAATGGTTCAAAGATATCTATAAGGGCCTTGGAGAAATGGGCGTAAACGGTTTTTGGGGCGACCTCGGCGAACCCGAAGTATTGCCATCTTGGGTTGAGTTTGAGAAAGGCTCAGCCGACGAAGTTCATAACATATACGGTCATGACTGGGCAAAATTAGTTCAAGAAGCCAGTCTTGAGGCGAATCCAAATAAGCGACCGTTTATTCTTATGCGAGCGGGATATTCTGGTTCTCAACGTTACGCCATGGTGCCGTGGTCTGGAGACGTAAGCCGAAGTTGGGGTGGTCTTCAAAGCCAGCCCGAAATTGCATTGCAAATGGGTATGCAGGGTATGGCCTATATGCATTCAGATTTGGGAGGGTTTGCAGGAGCAAATCTTGATGACAACCTCTATGTAAGATGGTTGCAATACGGAGTTTTTCAACCAATATTTAGACCGCACGCTCAAGAAGATGTGCCCAGCGAGCCAGTTTTCAGAAGTGAAAGGGCTAAGAAATTGTCAAAAAAAGCGATTGAATTGCGTTACAAAATATTACCCTACAATTATCACCTCATGTATGAAAATCATACCAAAGGTACACCCTTAATGCGCCCCTTGTTTTTTGAGGAATCAGATAATCCGGAGTTAAGTGATTATTCAAATGCCTACTTATGGGGTAATGATTTTCTGGTAGCTCCAATTTTAAAAGACAGTGTCGTAGCCAAGCAAGTGTATTTCCCAAAAGGTTCAAATTGGTTTGATTTTTATACCGGGGACAAGATGGAAGGCGGTAAGAAAAAGGTAGTTAAAGTTTCCGAAGATAATATCCCGACCTATGTTCGTGGTGGTGTAATAATTCCCATGACGAAAATCAAACAATCGACTTCATTATATACAGGCGATACTTTAGAGCTACATTATTTTTTAGACAGAAATACTGGCGAACAAGAGCGTGAATATTATCATGACAATGGAAAAACCTTGAACGCATTTGAACATGGACGTTTTGAAATCTGGGAATTTGAAGCCGAATTTCAGAAACGGCAATTAGAATTTGAGTTGGAGGCTGAGCTTGGCGAAAATCAAGAAGGCAGCACTAAATCAGTTGAACTTGTAATCCATAATTTGGAAGCATTACCACGAAAAATAAAAATTAAGGGCGAAAAGGCCAATGCCAATTGGAATCCCGATGAAAATCAATTAATACTTTATTTTGATTGGAATACGACTGAAGAGAAAGAGATTAAGATTAAGATTAAGAAGTAAGACTAATTGAATAAATAAAAATGTGACTTGTCACTCTGAAGCGACCGGAGGAAACATTCAGAGTCTCAAACATAAAATTTACAGATGCTGAATCTCCGCTATGGCTTCGTTCAGCATGACAAATGAAAACTAATAAGACTATGCCACAACTAAGACGTCTTTTGACTATTATAGTGATTCTATCATTAGTCGCATGTAAAAAAGATAATAACCAAATTAATGCTGATAATCATAAAACAAATGATTCTACCCAAAACGCCATGAAAAAGAAACAAGTCGTCTATCAAGTCTTTACCAGACTTTTTGGAAACACTAATACTACAAATAAACCCTGGGGCACGATTGAAGAAAATGGAGTTGGTAAATTCAATGACTTTACCCTAAAAGCACTTCAAGAGATTAAGGATTTAGGCGTGACCCATATTTGGTACACTGGTGTTCCGCATCACGATGTCATTACTGATTATACCAAATTTGGTATTTCAAACGACGACCCAGATGTGGTAAAAGGTCGTGCAGGATCCCCTTACGCGGTAAAGGATTATTATAACGTTAATCCAGATTTAGCGGTAAACGTTGAAAATCGTCTTAAGGAATTTGAAGCATTAATTCAACGCTCACACGATGCCGGATTAAAAGTTTTGATTGATATCGTCCCTAACCATGTCGCTAGAAATTACCAAAGTTTGACAAACCCTGAAGGGACAACCGATTTTGGTGCCGATGATGACAAGTCGGTCACTTATAAGAAAGACAATAATTTTTATTATAACCCAGGCGAGCCTTTTCAAGTACCCGATTGGCAAAATGGATACGAGCCACTTGGTGGGGAAAATCACCCTTTAGCTGATGGGAAATTTGACGAAAATCCTGCCAAATGGACTGGTAATGGATCGAGAGCATCAAAACCAGACATGAATGATTGGTATGAAACCGTCAAAGTAAATTATGGTATTTCACCGGATGGAAAGAAAGATTTTGATGAATTGCCTCAAGACTCAGAAGCAATGGATTGGAAAGCGCATTTTGATTTTTGGAAGGATAAAACAGTCCCGAGCTCATGGAAAAAATTTAGAGACATCGCTCTTTACTGGACGGCTAAAGGCGTCGATGGATTCCGTTTCGATATGGCAGAAATGGTGCCGGTCGAATTTTGGAGTTATATGAATTCTTCAATTAAGAATGCCAATCCAGATGCCTTTTTATTGGCCGAAGTTTACAATCCCAGTTTATATCGTGACTATATAAGAAAAGGTAAAATGGATTATCTCTACGATAAGGTTGAGCTTTACGATACCCTTAAGCATGTAATGCAAGGCTATGGAAAAACTGATAACATCGCACCAATCCAAGAGGGATTAAAAGATATTGAGCATCACATGCTTCATTTTCTTGAAAACCATGATGAGCAGCGTATTGCCAGTCCTGATTTTGCTGGTTCTGCTGAAAAAGGAAAACCCGCTATGGTGGTTTCAGCAACAATCAGTACCTCGCCAACCATGATTTATTTTGGTCAGGAATTTGGTGAAGCAGGACAGGAAGATTTAGGCTTTGGTGACCCTACTCGAACTTCGATTTTTGACTATGGTAGTGTGCCGAGTTATGTGCGTTGGGTGAATGACAAGAAATTTGATGGTGGTCAATCAACGGTAAATGAAAAAGAATTGATGGACTTTTATAAACGGCTTCTCAATTTTACAATTAACAGTTCGGCCTTGATGGGGAACTACGCCGATATTCATTTATACAATCAACAAAATACCGAATGGTATAACGATAAGATACTGAGTTTTGTGCGTTGGGACGATACTGAAAAATTGGTAATTGTTTCCAACTTCAATGCTGAAAACACCTACGGGTTTGAACTTCAGATTCCAAAAGAAATTATTTCAGATTGGGAGCTGGAAAATGGCGAATATCAACTAAAAGATCAATTATACAATCAATATGAAACAGTGTTGAAGGTAGAAGATGAGCGCGCGGTTATGCGGGTTGATGTTAAGCCTTTAGAGTCGTTTATTTTGAAGTTGAATTAAATTTTGTTCCAGACTTCACAAGTTTTCCTCCTTCGCCAGCCTGCTTTGCCGAAGTGCTACGAAGGCCGAAAGGCTTAGGCGGACAAGTAGAAACCTGTGAGGTCTTAAAGAAACGATTATAATTATGAATACATCGCCACTATTTAATTCCCCTTCTTTAAAGGAGGGGTGGATTTACTTCCCACCCAAAGTGGAAACAAAGACGGGGTGGTTATGCAAATTAAATTAAGTCAAATTAAAAAGACCCCCTTTTTCAAGGGGGACATGTATGAAAAAACTACTATTTCTAACCGTCATAAGCATGATGTTATCCTGCAAAGAAGATTCTAAAGAAGTGTCTTCAAATGAAAATTCAGAATCAGTCGAAGCCGAAGTAACATTTAATCCCAACCAAAAAACACCATTTGTATGGGAAAATGCCAACCTGTACTTTCTATTAACCGACCGATTTAATAATGGTGATAAAACAAATGATGTCAATTTCGGTCGTACCCAAAAACCAGCAAAATTACGTGGATTTATGGGCGGTGACCTCAAGGGTGTCACCCAAAAAATTGAAGAAGGTTATTTTACTGACCTTGGGGTAAACGCTATTTGGATGACCCCAATTGTAGAACAGATTCATGGCGGTACTGATGAAGGTACCGGACTCTCTTTCGGATTTCATGGTTACTGGGCAAAAGACTGGACCGCACTTGATCCAAATTTTGGCACCATGGAAGACTTAAAAAATTTGGTTGATGTGGCGCATGAAAATGGTATTCGTGTATTGCTCGATGCGGTTGTAAATCATACCGGTCCAGTAACTAAAAAAGATCCGGTGTACCCAGAAGAATGGGTGCGTACTGGCCCAACCTGTAATTATGATAATTATGAAAATACCATTACCTGCACTCTAGTTGAAAATCTGCCCGACATACGCACTGAGAGTGATGAAGACGTTGCCCTTCCACCAATGCTTGCAGAAAAATGGAAAAATGAGGGGCGTTACGACCAGGAAATGATGGAGCTGGATGCATTCTTTGAGGCAACTGGCTACCCACGTGCGCCAAGATTTTATATCATGAAATGGTTATCAGATTATATAACCGATTTTGGAATTGATGGCTATCGTGTTGATACTGTTAAACATACCGAAGAATATGTTTGGCAAGAATTCCGAGCGATTTGTGACGGGGCTTTCAAAGATTTTAAAGAGAAACATCCGGAAAAGGTTTTAGATAACAATGATTTTTATTTGGTCGGAGAGGTTTATAACTACGGTATTTCGGCAACAACGGCCTTTGATTTTGGCGATAAAAAGGTCAACTATTTCGACAAGGCCTTTAATAGCCTCATCAACTTTGAATTGAAGTGGAATGCCAAGCAACAAAATAGGGAAGAGGTATTCAACAAATACTCAAATATTTTGAACAACGATTTAAAGGGCTACGGTATTCTAAACTATTTAAGTTCTCACGACGATGGTCAACCCTTTGACCCCGAACGTGAAAAACCATTTGAAACCGCAACGATGCTCATGTTGACCCCCGGAGCCGCGCAAATTTATTATGGGGATGAATCTGCAAGGGAATTAGTTGTTGATGGCGCCAAGGGTGATGCCAATTTGCGTTCATTCATGAATTGGGACAAGATTGCCAATGATGCCGAAACTCAAAATATTTTAAAGCACTGGCAAAAGTTGGGAAGATTTAGAAATTCGCATCCGGCCGTTGGAGCGGGGCAACACGAGATAATTTTCAAAAAGCCTTATATGTTCAAACGCACTTATACCAAAGGAGATTTTAACGATGTCGTTGTGGTTGCTTTAGACATTAAAAAAGGTAAAAAAACCTTAAATGTGGAATCCGTTTTTGAAAATGGCGTTAAATTGAGAGATGCCTATTCAGGAATTGAAACCGAAGTTAAGGGTGGTAAAGCCGTTATCGATTCTGAATTTGATATCGTTTTACTGGAAAGAATGTGAATGAAAAAATCTCAAAGGTTTCTAAAACCTTTGAGGTTTGTCGGCTTGTCATTACCAACGAAGTGAAGCAATCCATGCAATTTGCACGGCAGAAGAGATAGCTTCCCACTTCGTGCCTCGCAATCGTAATGAACCGCAAAAAGTAATTGACAAAAAGTTTTTAATTGAATTGATCTGAAGAAATATCAAAATCGATGAAATATATCTCTTTAGTACTAATAGTCATTCTAATTTCATGCAAGAATTCTGAAGAAAAAATGGAACGTAAAGTTGCATCACCAAACGGCAATATTGTACTGGACTTTAATATTTCCGAAGAAGGGATGCCTTATTACCGAGTTTTAAAGAATAAAAAAACCATTATTGACACTTCGTATCTCGGTTTCGAGTTTACCAATGTTCCGGCATTGGATAAAAACCTCGAAATCGTCAATGCCAAAACCAGTAGCTTCAAAGAAACTTGGCAGATGCCCTGGGGTGAGCAATTGGACGTCGTTAATAATTACAATGAGCTGAAGGTTGAATTGACAGAAGTTGCCGATAATGATACTGGACGTAAAATGAATTTAGTTTTTCGCCTGTATGATGATGGACTAGGATTCCGTTACGAATTCCCAGAACAGGAGGGTTGGGAGGAAGCCTTAATTGCCGAGGAGCATACCGAATTCAATCTTACTGAGGATTACAAGACTTTTTGGATACCAGGAGATTGGGACATCTACGAGCATCTCTATAATACCACAAAACTTTCAGAAATTGATGCGCTACAATTTGCTAATCACAAGAATCTGGCACAAACTTACATCCCAGAAAATGCAGTAAATACACCGGTTACTATGGTGGGTTCAGACGGTACGCATCTTAGTTTTCACGAAGCAGCCTTAATAGATTATTCCGGTATGACACTAAAGGTAGATACCGAAAATCTAAATTTGAAAAGCAATTTAGTAGGTTCTGAAAATACCGAATACAAAGTAAAACGAAACTTGCCATTTCATACGCCATGGCGTACAGTTCAGATAACTGATAATGCCCCAGATTTAGTTGAAAGCAATTTGATTGTTAATTTAAATGAACCGAATAAACTAGGGGATGTGTCTTGGTTTAAGCCAATGAAATATACAGGTGTTTGGTGGGAAATGCATCTTGGAAAATCTTCTTGGGATTATGGTATGACCCAAAGTATGAATACGTGGATGGATACGGGAAACGCCCACGGCAGGCACGGCGCTACTACTGAAAATGTAAAGAATTTCATTGATTTTTCAGCGAAAAACAATATCGGTGGTGTTTTGGTTGAGGGCTGGAATACGGGTTGGGAGCGATGGATTGGTTTTGAAGACCGTGAAGGTGTTTTTGATTTTGTAACACCTTATCCCGATTACGATATTGATGAGGTCGTGCGCTATGGAAAAGAAAAAGGTGTGGATATTATTATGCACCATGAAACATCAGCTGCTACTGAAACCTATACCAAGCAGCAGGATTCGGCTTTTGCTTTAATGCAGAAACACGGGATGCACGTCGTAAAGACAGGATACGTTGGGAAGATATTACCAAAAGGGGAGTACCATCATGGCCAGTACATGGTAAATCATTATAACAATACTATTGAGAAAGCAGCAAAATATCAAGTGGCAATCAATGCCCATGAACCAATCAAGGCGACAGGATTAAGAAGAACCTACCCCAATACCATTTCCCGTGAAGGTTTACGCGGTCAGGAATTTAATGCTTGGGCCAGTGATGGTGGTAATCCACCCGAACATTTACCAATAGTCGCATTCACCAGAATGCTATCTGGACCCATTGATTTTACCCCTGGGATTTTCAACATAAAATTTGATGAGTACAAAACCGATAACCAAGTAAACACCACCTTGGCACAGCAGCTAGCACTTTACGTGGTAATTTATAGTCCTGTACAAATGGCTGCAGATTTGGTAGAACACTACGAGGCCAATCCAGAACCGTTACAGTTTATCAAAGATGTGGGAGTCGATTGGGAAACGACCAAAGTTTTAAATGGCGAGATTGGGGATTATGTTACTATCACCAGAAAGGAAAGAGGAACAGGGAATTGGTTTTTGGGAAGCATTACAGACGAAAACGCCCGCGAACTAGAAATTAGTTTCGAATTTCTTGATGAAAATCAAGAATACGAAGCGAAAATTTATAAAGATGGAAAAGATGCCCATTGGGATGACAACCCAACCTCATTAACAATAGAAACATTAACATTAAACAAAAACTCCAAATTGACCCTTAAACTTGCCGAAGGCGGTGGCGCCGCCATAAGTTTAATTAAAATCTAATAGTATGCTTAAGAAAATTACCCTAATAATTTTTTTATGTACGGTCTCATTAAATTATGCTCAAGTTGGGATCGGAACCACTGAGCCTAAAAGCACATTGGATGTCAATGGCAACGTAGCTTTTAAAGTTAACCGTTTAGATGGTAATGTAAATACAACAATTGATGACGGTTACTATATCAACATCCTTCCAAATACTGGAGGTCAAACTTTTACCTTGCCGAATCCTGGTGATGTATCAGGAAGAACTTACATTTTGAGAAATGTTGTACCCAGTGGTTCTAATAACGCAGTCATTAATGCTCAAAATGGAGGTTGTGTTTTCTTTGCCAACAATTCCCAAGGATGTTCAAATAGTTTTTCACTTGACGCTTTTGGTAAACAAAAAACAATCTATTTATATAGTGATGGAATAGGTTGGAATTACGCCCCGATAGGTTTCAATTAAATAAGTGTAAGACTATCGCGAAAAATTCGTCTAAGTATTAACTTCGTATCTTTGATATAAGAGAAAGAAAATAGATTGGATATAAACGATAACATAGAACTTCCATTTGAACTTAAGATAAGTTTTGACAAACTCTTGCGCCACTACGAAGAGGTTGCAAAGGGTGAGGATGACTTTTTGGTAGATAAAGCAAAACTTATTATTGATGTTTCCGAAAAAACACCGCTATTGAGGAATGGCTTCTCTGAACTAAAATACTTAGAAGAATATAAAGAGGAAATTCGATTTATACTTCAAGATTCTTTTTCAGATGTTTTGGGTAGTAACGAAATTAAAACAGCCTCAGTACCTTTTCATAGTTTAATTTTCAATTCGTCAAAGCGGTTTCAGAATATAATAAAGGACGCGGGCAAGGATTTTGAACTCAAGGTAATCAATATGCCCGAGGATATGATGTACGTCATTGGATGTACTATCATATTGAAATATATTTACGGTTATGACATGGACTTTAAGCGTCCGTTTTTCTATGAAATCCCAGATAGGAATGGGCATTTACGTAAGTACAAAATACTTTATAACGCTGATTTTACTGATATTATAAAAAAAGAGGATACGCCTGAGATTACAGAATCAGATTTCTTCGAGCTGCTTGATAACTTTAACAATATAGAACTATGGCGTAAAAAATTCCCGCCAAACGGTTATATATTTAAAGGTTTTGTTATCAACAACATGTTTGATGTTACGATAGATAATGCTATTTCTGATATTAAAGCTACTTTAATCGAATCCAATAAGCGTAAGTCTGATAACTTTATTGAGGATTTTCAAGAGACATTCCGTTCGTTATTCAATATTCATGACATTGAGGTGGGCTTTGTTGTTTACGATAAATCAAATGACGCTTTTGAAAAAGTAATAGGTAAAGGAATTAACAGTTATCTGCTTTTCAATAAAAGTAATGAAGCCTGTAAAACGGCACTATGTTCGGGTTCTTACGAAACAATATTGAAAAATGACTCCTACTTTTCTGTCTCAGACGTGGATAGATTTTATGACTTATCCAACGGCGAGGCTCAATATAGAACCCTAAATGAGCAAGGCATTAAAAGTGCTGTTTTTGCACCGATATCTTATCAAGGTGAGCTCATGGGTGTTTTGGAATTGGTTTCAAAAACGCCAAAGGCACTTAACAGTATCAATGCGAATAAATTGGTAGATGTTATGCCATTTATAGTGTCATCGGTTTTAAGATCTAAAGAAGAGGAGGAAAATTTGGTAAAGGCGGTTATTCAACAAGAGTGCACCTCTATTCACTCTAGTGTATATTGGAAATTCGAGGAATCAGCCAGACAATTTTTAAAGGATAAGCAACAAAACGGGGATAGAGCCGTATTTGGAGAGGTCGTTTTTAATGACATCTATCCATTATTTGGTCAAATGGACGTAAAGGGTTCTTCTAATGCCAGAAACATTGCTACAGAGAAGGACTTATCCATGCAATTAAATTACGTATCAAAGATTCTCGATGATTTGAATTCAAGCGATCCGCTTCCCATTTATGAACAATTACTATATCAACTGAATGAATTTTCAGATGAATTGAAAGAGGAATTCAAGGTGGATAGCGAGCA
>JBCCOJ010000093.1:0-11747 GCA_039025415.1 Bacteroidota bacterium
ACATAGGCAATTTTGGCAGTATCACCGACTATAAATTCACCTTTATCTGGGGTCTCTTCACCCATAATCATTCTGAAAATCGTGGTTTTACCAGCACCATTAGGACCTATCACCCCGACTATTCCTGCTTGGGGAAGATTAAAATTTAAATCTTCATATAATAATTTATCACCATAAGCTTTACTAACACCTTTAGCTTCAATTACATTTGTACCCAACCTTGGCCCATTTGGGATGTATATCTCAAGCTTTTCATCCAATTGCTTTTGGTCTTGGCTCATAAGCTTATCGTAATTCTTTAAACGTGCCTTTTGCTTGGTCTGTCTGCCTTTTGCGCCTTGTCGTACCCACTCTAACTCGCGTTCAAGGGTTTTTTGACGTTTTGAAGCCGTCTTACTTTCCTGCGCCATCCGTTTGGATTTTTGATCTAGCCATGACGAGTAATTTCCTTTCCACGGTATACCCTCACCTCTGTCCAACTCTAAAATCCAACCTGCAACATTATCCAAAAAGTATCTGTCGTGAGTCACTGCAATAACAGTTCCTTTGTATTGGGCCAGATGATGTTCGAGCCAGTGTACCGACTCAGCGTCTAAATGGTTAGTTGGTTCATCGAGCAATAAGACGTCCGGCTCTTGCAGTAGTAGCCTGCAAAGTGCTACACGACGTCGTTCTCCACCAGATAGTACTGCGATTTTCTTATCGCCATCAGGAGTTCGAAGCGCATCCATTGCAATTTCTAGCTTAGTATCCAATTCCCAAGCATTGGCAGCATCAATCTTATCTTGAAGCGCAGCCTGCCTATTCATCAGCTTCTCCATTTTATCGGCATCGCTGTAGACCTCCTCCAATCCAAATTGGTCGTTGATGCTATTATATTCATCCAAAATGGCAACAGTCTCGGCAACGCCCTCTCGAACCACTTCAACAACCGTTTTTTCATCGTCTAATATTGGCTCTTGTTCCAAAAAATCTACAGTATAGACAGGTGCGAAAACAACATCGCCTTGGTAGTTCTTGTCTACTCCAGCTATTATTTTTAATAAGGTTGACTTACCAGACCCGTTTAATCCCAGAATTCCAATTTTAGCCCCATAGAAAAAGCTTAAATAGATATTTTTGAGTACTGGTGTATTGGCAGATTTGAATGTTTTGGTCAAACCAGACATGGAGAAAATGACTTTTTTATCGTCGCTCATTTTTCGTCGGAAATTTTAAAAGATTGAATAATGGTAAAGATAAAAAACCTGACTAATTATTGAGAATAAAGTACAATTAGAAACGACAACCAAGGCCAACAAAAAGAACGTCAGGTGTGAGAATTTGAAAACCTAAGGTATATTTTATGTGAAGATCAAACGTTGGGGACATATTGTAAGAGGCACAGACATCGCCTCTAACTTTAAATCTTCTGTTAAATAAATCAAAGAAATAATTCATACTAGGACCAACCATAAGATTGATGTTTTCTGCAACATTATATTTACAGTAAATGGGAGCATTAATAAATTTAAATTCTCCCAAACCGATATAAAGTGCCTCTGGCTGGATTGAAAGAAAATCGTCGATATGAAAATCTACAAATACCCCGCCATAGAAACCCGTTTCAGCAGTTGCATTTTCTCCAAAATCGCCTTCATCTGCCCTAAAAAAACTAAAGTTAAGCCCTCCCTTGATTCCAAAATCTGTTTCTCGCGTTTGCGCTATTGAAACGGAAGATACTCCAATGAGCATCAGAAGAACGCCAAAACGCAAAGAATTACTATTTCGAAAATTATAGAAAGTCACAATTATTTAACGTCTTTTTCATTTAAATATTTCCTTAAAAATTCCATCTAATACTTTATCACAAAAAACTTTGTAAAGCCAATTCATAACCCTGTAAGCCAAAACCTAAAATTATACCAACAGCACCTGTTGAGATATAAGACTGGTGTCTAAAATCCTCCCTATTGAACGTATTGGAAATATGAACTTCCACAACTGGGGTTTCAATCGCTTTGACTGCATCGCCTATTCCAACTGAGGTATGGGTGTAAGCGGCAGCATTAAGTATGATACCGTCATAATCAAATCCAACCTCCTGAATTTTATCAATCAACTCCCCCTCTACATTTGATTGATAATGGCTGAGTTTAACGTTTGAATATTTTTTTTCTATAGTTGAAAAAAACTCAGTAAGTGATAGATTACCGTAGATGTTGGTTTCACGTTTTCCTAGCAGATTGAGGTTTGGCCCATTAATGATAATAATATTCTTCATATAGTAAAGGTATTAAAATTGAGCATTGTTAGTATATTTAAGCAATATAAAGAACCATAAGACCTATTATTTTTTACAACGATGAAGCTGATTAAATTTCTCTCCTCCCTAGTCATTACCCTCTTACTATTTTACGGCTTAAACTATAAGCATGGTAATATACCACCACTAGGAAAATTTCTAAATCCAGTACATGGTATCTGGCAAAATGAAACTGATGAGGTTGTAGAAGGCAAGCTTAATATCAGTGGTTTGAAGGAACAAGTCACTGTACTTTATGATGATTTGTTAATACCGCATGTATTTGCACAAAACGAGGAAGATTTATACCGCACTCAAGGTTATCTTACAGCAAAACATAGGCTTTGGCAAATGGAGTTTCAAACCTACGCCGCTGCTGGTCGTCTTTCTGAGATTTTTGGAAGCAATGCCATTAATTACGACAGAGAGCAACGTAGAAGAGGAATGGTTTACGGTGCTGAACAAGCTTTGGATAAAATGAAGCAAGATCCTGAAACCTATAGACTTGTTCAGGCGTATTGTGATGGGGTGAATAGTTATATCAATGATTTAGATTCTTTTGATTACCCCGTGGAATATAAACTATTGGATTACAAACCAGAATTATGGACCACAAAAAAAACGGCGCTCTTATTAATGTACATGACCAAAATGCTCGCTGGTTACGATAGTGATTTAGAATATACCAACGCGCTTCGACTTTTTGGAAAAGAAAACTTCGACTTCCTCTATCCAGACTTTTTTGATGTAATTGATCCTGTTATCCCAAAGGAGACCGATTGGAGTTTTATAAATACTGAAATGACGCCTACCCCAATAAGTGAAATACCCTTAGACAGCATTTCTGAAACCTTAGAAAAACCGCATCCTGATAACGGCAGTAACAACTGGGCAATTTCTGGGGAAAAATCAGCATCAGGGAATCCGTTATTGGCCAATGACCCGCATTTAGGGATAAACCTACCGTCTATTTGGTTTGTGATGCAGCTTAGCACACCAGAGCACAATGTTATGGGAGCGACACTACCCGGAGCATTAGCTGTTATTTCTGGTTTTAATAATGATATTTCTTGGGGCGTCACCAATGCAACCAGGGATGTCTTGGATTGGTATAAAATTGAATTTAAAGACGATTCTCGAACACAATATCGATACAACGGCAATTGGAAAGATGCCAATCTAAAAATTGAAGAAATAATAGTTCGAAATGGCGAAACCTTCCTAGATAGCGTGATTTATACACATCACGGCCCGGTTAGTTATGAGCGGAATTTCAAGATGGAAAAAAACGGACGGGCAGGCTACGCCATGAAATGGATTGGACATCAAGGCAGTAATAATCAACGTACGTTTATTGAATTGAACAAAGCAGAAAATTACGATGATTACGCCAATGCCCTAAAACACTTTGTGGCACCCGCTCAAAATTTTGTTTTCGCTTCTAAACAAGGGGATATTGCGCTTTGGGTACAAGGGTTATTTCCCAATAAGTGGAAAGGTCAAGGAAAGTTTTTATTGGATGGTGATAACCCAGAACACGAATGGCAAAGCTATATCCCCATGGAATTCAATGCCCACACAAAAAATCCCGAACGTGGTTTTGTAAGTTCTGCCAACCAACATCCAGTTGACCAAAATTACCCCTTTTATGTCTTTAATGACGGTTATGAGACCTACAGAAATCGAGTTATCAATGACTTCCTATCTTCAAAAGACAAGATGACCGTAACCGATTTTAAAGCGTTGCACAATAATAATTTAAATCTAAAAGCGGCTGAATTATTACCTTATGTTTTCGAAAACATGGATGCTTCCACACTAACCGAGGAAGAAAGTGAGATCTATTCCCAAATTCAAGCTTGGGATTTCAGAAATGATATCGATCAAGTGGGGCCAAGTATTTGGGATGTATGGTACGACAAACTTTACGATTTGACCTGGGATGAATTTGATGTTGAAGATACAGCGCTAGATGCACCGTTTACCTATCAAACCATTTTTCTCTTGAAGAACCAACCGAAGCATAAATTTATGGATATTGTTGAAACCGATGAACGTGAAATCTCTAAAGACCTGTTTTTAATCTCCTTTAAACAAGCTGTAGATGATTTACTGCAATGGAAATCAAATAATGGCAACTATTTTTGGAAGGACTATAAAGCGACCTATGCTGGCCATTTGCTACAAGGCTTGCCTGCTTTTTCACGTTTTAACATACCCATTGGCGGTGGGGCAAATATCGTAAACGCTACGTCCCAGAACCATGGGCCTTCTTGGCGTATGATTGTTGAAATGAGCAATCCTCCAAAAGCAATCGGTGTTTATCCAGGTGGACAATCTGGAAATCCAGGAAGTAAATATTATGACAATATGATTGATGATTGGGCGGCTGGCGAGTATTACGAGATGCTATTCCTGCAAACAGCAGAAGATAATACTGAAAACATGACAACCTTAGAAATAAATCCAGAATAATGAATAAGAATATCATAAACTTTGCGCTAACTCTGATTTTTGCCATTATTTTTTCACAATTCTTGCCGTGGTGGTCGGTTATGTTAGCGGGCTTTTTAGCTGCTCTAATTATTAGACTAAAGAAAGCTGCTGTGTTCTTTGTTCCTTTTTTGGCGATTTTAATATTCTGGTCTGCCTATGCTTATTTTTTGAGCAGTACTAATGATTTTATCCTTGCGGAAAAAATCGCCTTGCTTTTGTATTTAGGAGGTAGTCCTTATTTACTAATTCTAATAACCGGCGTTATTGGAGGAATCGCTGCCGGAACAGCAGCGATATTAGGAAGGCAAATTCGAAGCGTTATGTCATAAAAAACGCACCATTTAAGGTGCGTTTCGAGGATATTATTGCAAAAGTATTTCGGATTAGAACATTTCCCTTCCAGAGAAATGAAACGAACTTTCTATTGCAGCGTTTTCATCGCTGTCACTTCCATGTACCGCATTTTCGCTTATTGAATCTGCGTACAACTTTCTAATAGTACCTTCGGCAGCGTCTTCTGGATTTGTTGCACCAATTAGTGTTCTAAAATCTTCAACTGCATTTTCCTTTTCCAAAACAGCGGCTACAATTGGCCCTCTGGTCATATAACCCACTAACTCCCCAAAAAATGGACGCTCACTGTGTATTGCGTAAAATTCCTCTGCATCAGCTTTGGTCATTTGAGTCAATTTCATCGCCACGATTCTAAAACCGGAAGCAGTTATCTTTTCTAATATTGCGCCGATGTTACCCTTTTCAACTGAATCAGGTTTCAGCATTGTAAATGTTCTATTTGTTGCCATGAATTAATAATTTTCGGCAAAAATAGCCGATTATAGTTTAAAACCAACTTTATTGGAATGGGATTAACTTATATTGAATAAAAACCGAGCAAGGGAGTTTTGTTCACCCTTCAGTCAAGAAATTTGTAAATCTTTATAAACAGACTATTATCAAGTTGAAATATTTATTATTACTAATGGTATCACATTCGATTAAATAAAATTCATTAACAGTTTTGACTTAAAAAACTTAATAATTGTATCTTCGTTTCCTATGAAAAAATCAGAAATTGAAGCTATTAAGTCATTACTTGAAACGCCTAAAAAAATTGTAATTGTTCCACATAAAAACCCAGACGGGGACGCCATTGGTTCAACCTTGGCTTTAGACAGTTATTTGGGACAAATTGGTCATGATTCGGTAGTTATTGCGCCCAACGACTACCCAGATTTTTTGAAATGGATGCCCAACGAAAATTCCGTGTTGAAATATGAACACCAAAAGAGCCAAAGTGATTCATTGATTAAGGAGGCACAATTACTGTTTACACTTGATTTTAATTCATTAGGTAGAATTGGTGATATGGAAAATAGTGTCAAAAATTCTGAGGCGATCAAAATTATGATTGACCATCATCAGCAACCTGAGGACTACGCCGTTTACACCTATAGCGATGTGTCAATGAGCTCAACCTGTGAGATGGTTTATAATTTTATTGCGATGCTTGACGACAAGGATAAGATAAATTCTGAAATCGCTAGTTGCCTTTACACCGGTATAATGACAGATACGGGGTCTTTTCGATTTTCGTCTACGACTAGTAAGACCCATAAAATCATAGGGGATTTGATAGAGCGAGGGGCAGACAATACCCAAATTCACAATAATATCTATGACACCAATAGTTACAATCGTCTGCAATTACTTGGGCGTGCTCTAAGCAATCTAAAAGTTATTCCCGAATATAATACCGCTTATATTTCTTTGTCCCAGCAAGACCTAAATACCTTTAATTTTAAGAAAGGTGATACCGAAGGATTTGTAAACTATGGGCTATCGTTAGAGGGCATTATTTTTGCTGCTATTTTCATAGAAAGCCATCAAGATAATATCATTAAAATTTCCTTGAGGAGTAAAGGTGACTTTTCAGTGAATGAATTGTCTAGAAAACATTTTGAAGGAGGTGGTCATACCAATGCGGCTGGAGGAAGAAGTGACTTGAATCTTCAAGATACCATTGAAAAATTTATTAATATATTGCCCCAATACGAAAAAGACCTCAAAACGTTATGAAAATTTTTTATTTGATAGTTTGCCTACTGCTTTTGGCGGGCTGCAAAACCCCCGAAGCCAGAAAACCTGAATCTGTTCAATCAGGCTCTTTTATTAAGGAGTCCGCCGAGCGTAATAAAAAACTTAATGAGAAGGAATACGCTCAAATCAAATCCATAATATCCAAGGATACAATCAACACCTATTTGGCTTCAGAAAGTGGGTTTTGGTACAGGTATGACGTGCAGATTGAAAAAGATACAATTCAAGCTCAATTCGGGGATGTCATTAATTTCGACTACAATCTTAAAGATTTAAATGGCGTAACCATATATACGTCTACCGAAATAGGAAATCAAGACTATATTATGGACAAACAGGAATTGTTTACTGGGCTGCGTGAAGGTTTAAAGCTAATGAAGCCTGGCGAATCCGTAACGTTTTTGTTTCCATCACAAAAGGCGTTTGGCTATTATGGAGATAAAAACCGAATTGGTACAAACGTGCCTTTAATTTCTGATGTTACATTAAATTCAATAGAAAAGACCGAAAACTAAATCGGTTGAAAAGGTTATTTTTGACCTTAATTTTAAAATAAATTCATTTAAATAAACTTTAAACACTAAATAATTTTTAATGAAATCAATTTCAAAATATTTACAAATAACAGTACTACTTTGTCTTGCATTATTAACATCGTGTAAAGAAGAATATCCTGAGTTGGAAGATGGGCTTTACGCCGAAATAGTCACGTCTAAGGACACGATGGTCGCTCAATTATTTTACGACAAGGTACCGGTTACCGTTGCGAATTTTGTGGCACTTGCCGAAGGGAATCACCCAATGGTCGAAGATAAATACAATGGTAAGCGTTTCTACGATAGCCTAACGTTTCACAGGGTTATGGATAAATTCATGATTCAGGGGGGCGACCCATTGGGTACTGGAGCTGGAAGCCCAGGATATAAATTTGCGGCCGATTTTGATGCAAGCTTAAAACATGATAGGCCTGGTATTCTTTCCATGGCGAATTCTGGCGGAATCTCGACCAATGGAAGTCAATTTTTTATAACCGAGGTCCCCTACCCAAGCTTAGATGCCTTTGATAAAGATGGAAATTTTAAGCCCTGTGACCAACCAAGAGTGAGTTGCCACAGTGTTTTTGGCGAATTGGTAAAAGGTATTGAGGTACAGGATTCCATATCAAATGTAAAGACTGGTCCCGGGAACAAACCTCTTGAAAATGTTTATATCACCGAAGTTAATATTATAAGAAAAGGCTCTGATGCTAAGTCGTTTAACGCACCAAAGGTTTTTGAAGAGCAAATGCCAGCTGTAGAGGAAGATCTAAAAGGTCAGTTGGAGCTCGCCCGTCTTAAAGCTGAGGAAGAACGCCAAAAACGCGAGGAAAAAATGGCTGAAGCTGCGGTAGACAATAAAGTAATGATTGATGATTACCTGTCTAAAGCTCAAACTTTAGATTCTGGGCTTAAAGTTTTCATGATAAATGAAGGTGGGGGACCAAAACCAAACCCGGGTCAAGAGGCCATGATTCTATACGAAGGCTACTTTGTTGATGGCAAAATATTTGACACCAACAGTCCTGAAATTGCAAGAAATAACGGGGTATTTAATGAGCAACGCGAAGCAGCTGGAATGTACGGACCTATAAAAATGAAAATATCACCAGATGCGGCCATGATTCAAGGTTTTAAAGATGCAATAGCTTATTTGAAGGTTGGTGATAAGGCTTTTTTCTACATGCCATCCCATTTAGCCTACGGCGAAAGAGGACGCGGAGGTATAGCGCCAAACACAGATTTAACCTTTGTCATTGAAATGACTGGCATGGCGGAGTAAGTCAAGCCGATTTTTTTGAAGCTCAGGATTTATTTAAAAACATACTAAAATGCTGAATGTCATATTGAGCGCAGTCGAAATATCTTTATTATTGAAAACTTAGATTTCTCGACTTAGCTCGAAATGACAAAATTCAAATTCAGTTTTTCTCGGGAATATTCTTTAAAATTTCCAAAACAAAAGTCCAATACTTCTCTACCGAAGAAATCTGAACACGTTCATCAGGGCTATGGGCGCCTTTAATATTAGGCCCAAAACTTATCATGTCCATATTGGGATAATTTTGCCCTAAAATGCCACATTCCAAACCAGCGTGACATGCGGCAACATTTGGTTCATTGCCGTCATTCAAACGTTTGTAAATTGGAACTAAAACCTTTAATATTTCAGAATCCATATTTGGAGTCCAACCAGGATAATCGCCACTATAATCTACCTCGCATCCCATCAATTCGAAACTGGCTCGAAGCGCATTGGCCAAATCCCATTTGGAGCTTTCCACCGAACTTCTGGTTAAGCAGTTTATGAGAATTTCTCCATCTGCGACTGAAACCTTAGCTATATTGTTAGAGGTCTCAACCAAATCCTTAATATCAGGACTCATGCGGTAAACGCCATTTTGAGCGGCATAAAGTGCTTTCAATAAGCCCTGCTGAACTCCTAAAACCATAACCTTTTCGGGAGCTGAGCTTTCAGAAATTCTAATCATCAATTCTGGCTCCATCGTTTTGTATTCCTTTTTGATATCGGTGGCTAAATTCACGATGTCAGACAAAAAAGCATCTGAATGTGCAGAATCTACAACCACGTTAGCGTTACTTTCCCTCGGAATTGCATTTCTAAGTCCGCCACCATTAATACTCGAGATTCTTAATCCGTAATTTTCAAAACCATTGAACAAGAGTCTGTTCATGATTTTATTGGCATTACCCAATCCTTCGTGGATTTGCATCCCTGAATGTCCGCCTTGAAGGCCTTTGACTTCTATTTTAAAGGGTTTTGTTAAATCTGGTGTGTCTTTCTGTTGATAGGTTCGTTTTGCGGTTACATCGATACCTCCAGCGCAACCTACGCCTATTTCATCATCTTCTTCGGTATCTAGGTTTAGAAGAATTTCACCTGAAAGCAGACTGCCTTTAAGTTCTTTTGCCCCAGTCATACCCGTTTCTTCGTCAATGGTAAAAAGGGCTTCAATTTCGGGATGTGCAATGGAATCACTTTCAAGAATTGCCATTATGGTAGCAACACCAATGCCGTTATCGGCACCAAGGGTTGTGCCCTCGGCCTTGACCCAATCTCCATCAATTTTCATTTGAATGCCTTGGGTTTCAAAGTCAAACGCTGTGTCATTATTTTTTTGGTGCACCATGTCCAAATGCGATTGCATCACAATTGTTTTCCGGTTTTCCATTCCTGCTGTTGCCGGCTTTTTTATGATGACATTGCCAACCTCATCTACTTTAGTTTGCAGGTTTAGGCTTTCGCCAAAATTCTTCATGAAATTAATAACCCGCTCTTCTTTTTTTGAAGGCCGGGGCACCGCATTAAGATTGGTAAAGTTGTTCCAAAGTAATTTTGGTTTTAAGTTTCTTATATCTTGGCTCATATGCTATATCTGAAAAATTCGAATTTAAGATTACAACGAAATTACGAATATTAAAGCGTTTCGAGCATTTCAAACCTTTCAGGTTTCTCATCCCGAGACTTCGTGACTGAAAGATTTAAAGGCAAAAAATCAAGAACCTACGTCGCTACTCCCGATGGAAGCGGCATCCTTTTTTAAAAATTGTGCAGCAGAGCGAAGCACTTTTCAAAAAAGATATAGCGCACAGCGGGAAACAACCTTCATCAAAACTCTAATAGCTGCGGTTCAAAATAGCTGAAATTGCCTATTTTTGAATCCATGTGGAAGTATAAAAAGGCAATAATAGCATTTTCGATAATCCCCCAAATCGCGCTAATTAAGTTACTCGCGGGATTTCCAGAATTTGTCGAACAATTTTACAGTAAGGGCATTTACATATATATTTCGAAATTAATGCGTTATGCTTTTGGATGGTTACCCTTTTCGGTTGGTGATGTATTTTATACTCTTGCCGGAATCCTGATTTTACGTTGGTTAGCAGTAAATCGCAAACGTATCATAAAGGATACCAAGAATTGGGTTTTGGATGTTCTTTCGGCAGTATCGATTGGATACTTCGCGTTTCATTTACTCTGGGCCTTTAATTATTACCGATTACCAATGCACGAATCTCTTGGCATTGAAAATGAATATACAACCGATGAATTGATTTCTTTTACCAAGGTGTTAATTGAAAAGACCAATTCTGCACACATTGGTATTGCAAAAAATGACACAATTAGGGTGGAAATGCCTTATTCAAAAACTGAGCTTTTGGAAAAAATCCCCGAAGGTTATGATACCCTTTCCAAAGAGTTCGAGTATTTAGCCTACAATCCCGTGAGCTTAAAACGTTCCTTATACAGCATCCCCTTAACTTATATGGGTTTTAGTGGTTATATAAACCCTTTTACCAATGAGGCTCAGGTTGATGGTTTAATACCATCTTTTAAATTTCCTACTACTGGCAGTCATGAGGTTGCTCATCAAATAGGATATGCCAAAGAAAATGAAGCAAACTTTATCGGGAGTATGGCAGCAATGAAACATAGTGATATCTATTTTCAATATTCTGGTCACGCCTTTGCCCTAAGACACTGCCTTAGCGAAATCTATAAAAGGGAACCAGATACATATTCTGAGCTTGTAACTGGTATAAATAAAGGTATATTGAAAAATTACCAAGAAGTACGTGAGTTTTGGGATGCTTATCAAAACCCGATTGAGCCATTGTTCAAAACATCTTACAATAGCTTTCTTAAGGCCAATAACCAAGCCGAAGGCATGGAAAGTTATAGTTACGTGGTTGCCCTACTCGTAAATTATTATAAAAACCATCCTCTGGATTAAGCCTCGCTTATTACTTTTTTTTGAGAGCTGATGATTTTATTTTAATTGAGATAATCGAAAGCTTTAAATACAAAATCC
>JBCCOJ010000094.1:0-11683 GCA_039025415.1 Bacteroidota bacterium
GGGAAGAAAATCGTTTTAAACGGCTGTACGGGTAACAATTTAAAAAACGTTTCCGTAGAATTTCCGCTCGGTAAAATGATAGGTGTTACTGGCGTTTAAGGTAGCGGAAAATCGACTTTGATAAATGAAACCCTCTACCCTATCATGAATGCCCATTATTTTAATGGTGTCAAAACGCCCATGCCCTACAAGAGTATCAAGGGATTGGCGCATATTGACAAAGTGATTGATATTAATCAAAGCCCAATCGGCAGAACGCCAAGAAGTAATCCAGCCACTTATACTAAGACCTTTGATGAAATTCGAAGTCTTTTTGCTAAAATTCCTGAAGCCATGATTCGCGGTTATAAACCGGGGCGCTTTAGTTTTAACGTGAAGGGTGGGCGTTGTGAAACTTGTCAGGGTGCAGGGGTTCGGGTTATTGAGATGAATTTTCTTCCAGATGTTTACGTGGAATGCGAAACTTGCCAAGGTAGACGTTTCAATCGGGAAACTTTAGAAATTCGGTATAAAGGGAAGTCCATAAGTGACGTTTTGGATATGACCATTAATGAAGCCGTTGACTTTTTTGAACACATCCCGAAAATTTACAAAAAGCTAAAGACCATTAAAGATGTTGGTCTTGGCTACATTACACTCGGTCAGCAAAGCACGACCCTTTCAGGAGGTGAAGCACAGCGTATTAAACTTGCAACAGAACTGAGCAAGCGGGATACAGGTAACACCTTTTATATTCTTGATGAACCGACCACCGGACTGCATTTTGAAGATATCAGGGTGTTGATGCAGGTTCTAAATAAATTAGTTGATAAGGGCAATACGGTCTTGATTATAGAACACAACCTAGATGTTATTAAAATGTGTGATCATATCATAGACATCGGTTACGAAGGTGGTCAAGGAGGCGGCCAGGTGGTTGCAAAAGGTACTCCAGAACAGCTCGTAAAAGATAAAAAAAGTCATACTGCAAGATTTCTTTCAAAAGAGCTTAATTAAAAATCCTTTTCAGGAATTAAAACAGTATTGATTTATGCCATTGCAAAGTCTGCTTCTAATGGTTTAGAACGTTAACGCGTTTTATTGGCTTTTCTTTTTGACATTTACTTTACTTTTGCTGTTCGGTTTAAAATTAACACTCATGAGAAAAGAGCAAAACCATAAAGGTTGGAACGAAATTAAAACCAACGATTCTTGGGCCATTTTCAAAATAATGGGCGAATTTGTGAATGGCTATGAAAAGCTAAGTAAAATCGGCCCCTGCGTTTCAATTTTTGGTTCAGCCAGAACAAAGCCGCAACATAAATATTATAACCTGGCCGTTGAGGTCGCTAAAAAGATTGTAGAACATGGATATGGCGTTATTACTGGTGGCGGGCCTGGCATCATGGAAGCCGGTAATAAAGGTGCTCATATTGCAGGAGGAACTTCGGTCGGGTTAAATATCGATTTGCCCTTTGAACAACATGACAACCCGTACATCGATAGAGATAAAAGCCTCGATTTTGATTATTTCTTTGTTAGAAAAGTCATGTTTGTGAAATATTCTCAAGGCTTTGTCGTCATGCCCGGTGGATTTGGGACACTAGATGAGTTATTTGAGGCCATGACCTTAATTCAGACCCATAAAATTGAAAGGTTTCCAATTATTTTAGTTGATAAAGGGTTCTGGGGCGGTTTGATGGAATGGATTAAAACAACGTTACTCGAAGCCAATAACAATATAAGTCCAGAGGATTTGGATTTGATTCATGTTGTGGATACTGCTGACGAAGTTATTACGATATTGGATAAATTTTATAATGAATATGGTTTAAGCCCAAATTTCTAAGCCTCACAAAACATAATTGATTTCTAATTAATGCTATGATTAAGAAATGGATAGTGTTAGGCCTTGTGACATGCATGAGCCTACAAGTTTTTTACGCGCAAGAAAATTTCAAATTGATGTTTTATAACCTCTTGAAATTTCCTGAAGAAAATACTTTTCCCAACAGACTTCAATTTTTTGAGGTCATCATGGATGACTATCGCCCAGATTTATTTATGGTTTGTGAGTTAAACAGCCAAGATGGTGCTAGTACGCTGTTAAATTCACTACAATTTATCAACCCAGATTATGAGCAGGCTGTTTTTCAAACCAATACCTCTGATGATAACACGAGTAACTCAAACGAATTACAGCAATTGATTTTTTATGACAGCAGCAAGTTTACATTAGAAAATCAAGAAACGGTTACTACTATTTTTAGGGACTTTAATCATTATCAACTTAAACTTAATACAGCCGAACAGGAAACAAACCCTGTTATTTTCGATGTAATTGTGTGTCATTTAAAAGCGGCCAGTGGCTTTGATAATGAGCAACTAAGACTTCAAATGGTCAACGACCTCCGAAATTACTTAGATACATTTCCGCCCTCAAGCAAGGTCATTTTGGCTGGTGACCTTAATATGTATTCTGATGATGAACCTGGATTTCAGGAATTAATTTCAGCAAACAACAACATTACTTTTATTGACCCGGCCGACAGGATGGGCGATTGGAACAACAATCCCGAATTCATAGATGTAATGACACAGTCAACTAGAACCCAAAGCGGACTTGGTGGCGCAAGCGGCGGTTTTGATGACCGTTTTGATTTTATTATGACCTCTGAAAATATGGCAACGGATGCTGAGCTCTCATTCGTAGAAAACAGTTACAATGTATACGGTAACAATGAAAATATTAATTGTTATAATAGAGCGATAGATTCAGATGACTGCTCAGGTACGGAATTTTCACAATTTATTAGGACATCACTATACAATTTTAGCGATCATTTGCCCGTTACTCTAGAGCTACAGACCAATCAATCACTAAGCACAACAAGAATTACGAGAAACCAAGGCCTAACAATTATCGGGTCTAATGTGGTTAACGGCATTTTACGTTTACAAAACAACAGCACTAACCTGACAGGAAAGAAGCTAAATCTCTTCAACGGTTTGGGTCAAAAGCTAAAAACCATTACCATAGAAAATTCGTTATATATCGATATAGAAACCAACAACTTGGCTAATGGTATTTATTATTGTATTCTTGGCGACCAATCTCAAAGGCCATTAAAATTTATTGTTTCGCGTTGAAAGTGAAGTTTACCGTAGTTATTTTGATTTTTATGTGCTTAGGTTTATCCTTTAGCCAAAACAGGATTGACATTAAGGCAGACTTTGATGTTAAAACAAAAACAATTCAAATATCTCAAAATGTAAAGTACCAAAACAACTCTAATGACACGTTAAGAGTTGTTTATTTAAATGATTGGAACAACGCCTACTCCACTAAAAATACCCCATTAGCAAAACACTTTATCGAAGAATTCAATGATAAATTTCATTTTGCAAAAAGCGGACAAAGAGGCTACACCCTTATCACCGATATAAAAGATGCATACGGTATAACTCTTGATTATGAAAATGCAGAAAATTTCCCTGATATCGTAAAGGTGGAACTACAGAGCCCATTATTACCTGGCGAATATTACGATATTACTATTCAATACTCGGTAATTGTTCCTGATGATTCGTTTACAGGCTTTGGTGTAAGTGACTCTAATGATTTCCACTTGAAATATTGGTATTTAACCCCATCAGTCTATGATGGGCAATGGGAATTATATAGTAATAAGGATTTAGATGATTTGTACATCCCACCATCTGATATTAATATGGAGATTTCGTTTCCTTTGAAATATCAGCTAATTTCAGAATTAGACACCAAAGACATCAAACAAACCATAAAAAATCAAACCTATAAACTTACAGGAGCCAATCGTGTTAATACCTTATTGATTTTGAATAAGGCGAGCGATTTTAAATATGTAGAAACTGATGATTTCACGATAATCTCGAATCTCGGAACCAAGGGCATAACACCAGAGCAGAAAGCCTTGATAACAGATAAGGTAACTAATTATATCACGGAAAACCTAGGTGATTATCCCCATGAACGCTTACTTATCACCAACAAAGATTACAAAAAAGACCCGCTCTATGGTATTAATCAGCTACCGGCATTTATTAGGCCTTTTCCAGATACGTTTCAATATGAATTGAAGTTAGTCAAGACCGCCCTTAATAATTACCTTGAAAACACCTTATTAATTAATCCCAGAAAGGATTATTGGATTCGAGAGGGCATTCAAATTTATTATCTAATGAAGTACGTGGAAACCTATTATCCAGACACAAAATTATTCGGTTCTTTGGCCGAAATTTGGGGTCTTCGTGCTTTTCACGCTGCCGATTTATTTTATAATGACCAATTCGTCATGTTTTATATGCAGATGGCGCGTACAAATCGAGACCAGCCTTTGACAACTTCAAGGGATTCCCTCTTGAAATTCAACGCCAATATAGCCAGTAAATACAAAGCAGGCGTTGGTTTAAGGTATTTGGACGATTTCGTAAATGCCGATGTTTTGGAAAAGACATTGGAATCTTATCTCACAGAAGAAAAATTGAAGATTACAAATTCTGAAATTTTCGAAAACAAATTGAAATCCAACACATCAAAAAATATTGATTGGTTTTTCAATGATTATGTGAATTCAAGCGTTAAAATTGACTTCAAGATAAAGAACATCGAAAAAACTGAAGATTCAGTTACCCTTACCATTAAAAACAAACGTGATAATAATATGCCCATATCACTCTTTGCAATTGGCGGTGATTCAATTTTATCAAAAACGTGGATTGAGGATGTTGGTAAGCAAAAAAAGGTCACCTTCGCAAGGGATAGCATTAAACGCTTCTCATTAAATTACGATAATTCCATCCCTGAATTCAATTTAAGGGATAATTATAAATCCCTTAGAGGCTTTCCTTTTAATAATAAGCCTTTACAGTTTAGATTGTTCCAAGACATCGAGGACCCTTACTACAATCAACTGTTTCTTATGCCAGAATTTGCCTTTAATAATATCTACGATGGTTTTACGGTTGGTGCTAAATTTTATAACAAGACCTTACTTAGAAAGCGCTTAAATTATAAAATTACACCAAGATATTCTTTTGGTTCACAAACACTTACGGGTGGCGGTTCTGTATTCTATACCCATAATATTGAAAACAAAGATTTATTTAATATCACCTACGGTGCTTCTTTGGGCTACGGTTCGTTTGCTGAGGATTCCTTTGTTACCCGAATATCACCTAGCCTTTCGTTCATATTTCGGGAAAATGATGATTTCAGGTCAGATGAAAGACGAACCCTCAATTTCAGATATTTAAGTATTAGGAGAGACTTTAGCGATAGACCCGAATTAGCGCAAGAACTGGCAGACTTTGATGAACCCGACTACAGTGTTTTCAATGTTAGATGGATAAAATCCAACCCAGGATTAGTGGATTTTTCAAGATGGTACTATGACTTACAATTTGCACAGCAATTCGGAAAATTCGCAATTAATTATGAATATCGAAAATTGACCGAAGGGAATCGACAATATAATTTCAGATTCTTTGCCGGTACCTTTCTTTATAATAAAACCGAAACCGATAACGATTATTTCAGCTTTGCTCTGGATCGACCAACAGATTACCTTTTCGATTTTAATTATTTGGGTCGTTCAGAAGCGTCTGGTATTTTCAGTCAGCAAATCATCATCGCAGAAGGTGGATTTAAAAGCGTGCTAGAAACCCCATTTGCAAACCAGTGGATGCTAACAACCAACTTTAGTACGACTATTTGGAAATACGTTGAAGGCTACACAGACTTTGGTCTTGTTAAGAATAAAGGATTTAATCCCGCATTTGTTTACGATTCTGGTATTAAAGTTGATCTAGTAACTGATTTCTTCGAACTTTATTTCCCGGTCTATTCTAGTTTGGGATGGGAAATTGCCCAACCGAGATACGACCAAAAAATAAGAATAAAATTTACGCTCGACCCTCAAGTATTGCTCGGTCTATTTAGACGTAAATGGTATTGACATATTCTTAAAAGAAACTGAATAATCTAACGTTTCTTGATTTTAATTCAAAAAACCATACTTAATTTTAATAATTTATCAAATTTATAACAAACTATAACGTTGTAAATCTTGTCTAGTTTAGCTATTTTTGCCTACTAGCTTTTTCCCATTATGTCAACACAACCAAAGACAACAGAAGATATTACGTTTGAAGATTTCAAAAGTGAAATAATAAACGATTACAGAATTGCGGTAACTAGCCGTGAGTGCAGTCTTCTTGGCCGAAGGGAAGTGTTGACGGGTAAAGCCAAGTTTGGTATTTTTGGCGATGGTAAAGAATTGCCCCAATTAGCTTGGGCTAAGGTGTTTAAGCACGGTGATTTCCGATCTGGTTATTATAGAGACCAAACCTTCATGATGGCTCTTGATGAATTGAACATCGAGCAATTTTTTGCTGGGTTGTATGCACATACCTCAATTGAAGCTGACCCAATGAGCGCCGGTCGTCAAATGGGAGGTCACTTCGGCACCCACAGTTTAGACGAGAATGGCAATTGGAGAAATTTGACCCAACAATATAACAGCAGTGCCGATATCTCTCCAACTGCAGGTCAAATGCCTAGGCTTTTGGGCTTAGCACAAGCTTCTAAAATCTATAGACACGAGAAAGGTACCAACAACTCGAAGTTTTCCGAAAACGGAAATGAGGTTGCATGGGGCACCATAGGAAATGCAAGTACCAGCGAGGGCTTATTTTTTGAAACCATCAACGCAGCAGGGGTACTTCAAGTGCCAATGGTGATTAGTGTATGGGATGACGATTACGGAATTTCCGTACACGCGAAGCACCAAACTACGAAAGAAAACATTTCAGAAATATTAAAAGGTTTTCAAAGGGACGAAAAAGGAAATGGCTATGAAATCCTTACTGTAAAAGGTTGGGACTACTCTGCACTTGTAAACACCTATGAAACTGCTGAAAAGATTGCCCGTGAAGAACACGTTCCAGTCTTAATTCACGTTCAAGAGCTTACGCAGCCACAGGGACATTCAACATCAGGCTCGCATGAACGTTATAAAAGCAAAGAGCGACTCGATTGGGAAGTTGAATACGACTGTATTGCCCAGATGCGTAATTGGATGATTGCCAACAACATCACAACCGAGGAAGATTTAGATACACTTGATAAAAACATAAAACGGAGCGTTCGAGAAGGTAAAAAAGCAGCTTGGAATGCTTACTTGGAGCCTATTCTCAGGGAACGTGATGCTGCTCTAAGTTTATTGAAGCCGCTCGCCGAGAAAAGTGCCAACAAGAACTTTTTAAATAAACTAATATCAAACTTATCTGAAATCAAAGAGCCAATTAGAAAAGATGTGCTTTCAAATGCGCGTCAGGCTCTAAGATATGTAGTTGGTGAAGCGTTACCGGAAAAGGAAAAATTGCAAAATTGGATTACCGACTATATAGGTCAGATCCAACCGAAATACAGTTCCCATTTACACAGCCAATCCGAAAAATCTGCACTTAATATCTCAGCAAATCCTCCAATTTATGATGAAAATCCCTTGGAAGTAGATGGTAGGATAATTATTAGGGATAATTTTGATGCAATTTTCAGCACCTATCCAAATGCCCTTGTTTTTGGTGAGGATTCAGGTAATATCGGAGATGTTAACCAAGGTTTGGAAGGCTTACAGGAAAAATATGGAGAACTTCGTGTAGCCGATGCTGGTATTAGAGAAGCTACAATCTTAGGTCAAGGTATAGGTATGGCGATGCGAGGCTTACGACCTATTGCCGAGATTCAGTATTTAGACTACTTGATGTACGCTTTGCAAATCATGAGTGATGATTTAGCTACGCTACAGTATAGAACCTTAGGCAGACAAAAAGCACCAGTAATTGTTAGAACTCGTGGACACCGATTGGAGGGTATCTGGCATTCTGGCTCCCAAATGGGTGGCATCTTAAATTTGATTAGAGGTATTCACGTCCTGGTTCCAAGAAACATGACTAAAGCAGCAGGTTTTTATAATACGCTTCTTGAGAGCGATGAGCCTGCACTTGTAGTTGAATGTCTTAATGGTTATCGCTTGAAAGAAAAAATGCCAAGTAACATTGGCCGGTTCAAGACGCCAATTGGCGTGGTCGAAACCATCAAAGAAGGTAATGACATTACCCTTGTATCCTACGGTTCTACCTTGAATATGGTAGCTAAGACCGCAAAGGATTTATTGGAAGTAGGCATTGATGCCGAAGTTATCGATGTGCAATCCCTACTCCCTTTTGATATTAACCACGATATTGTAAAAAGTTTGGCCAAAACCAATAGGTTGCTAATTATTGATGAAGATGTTCCTGGTGGTGCTTCGGCTTATATCTTAAATGAAATCTTAAACACCCAAGACGGCTACCGCTATTTGGACAGCAAACCTAAGACGTTAACCGCAAAGCCTCATAGGCCAGCCTATGGTACAGACGGCGACTATTTCTCTAAACCATCTTTAGAGGATATTTTTGAAGCAGTTTACGAAACCATGCACGAGGCAAGACCAGAAGATTTTCGGAGATTGAGATAATAATATTATTTTAGGGCTTTCTTAAAATAAATCATGTTTCCAGATTTAAACAATAGAAGTCTGCCGTTGTTGATACTTGCTATCCAAGGATTGATATTCGCCATTCTTTTATTTGTTCGATATCGACGGAAAAAGAATATTTCAGATTTATTTCTTAGCCTAATACTCTTTCTTACTTGTTATAGCCAAACCTGCTTTACCGTTGGCTTTATGGGATGGTACAATGAGTTTAGAACCACCAAGATAAATTATTTTTTGTTGGATATTACCTTAGCGTTAGCACCTCTAATATATCTGTATGTAAAATCGGTTACCACTTCAAATTTCAAATTTAGAAGACACGACTTGTGGCATTTTGCACTGGCGTTCGCTTTTATATTTTTTAGGCTTTTCATATTTACCTATGATGCCTTACAACCAGGTTTTAACGATGTACAAAATGGTATATTAAAACTTGCTTGGGATGAAGCCATTGTGCAGGATTTACTGTTCGTATTACAACCAGCAGTAATGTTGACCTATTTAACACTAACCCTTCAATTATTTTATAACTACAGAAAAAAAATCAAACAATACTTTTCAAATATCTATAAACTAGAACTCAATTGGCTTTTGAGTTTCTTGATTCTTTTTTCATTATCATTTATTTACAATGTGGTACAAGGTGTTATCAATGTGTTTTTTGTTAGCTTAAATTATGAGCAACGCTGGTGGCTAAATCTATTTATGGCAATGCTCACCATTTATATTGGTGTGAAAGGTTACTTCACAGATACGTCTAAACTAAAGCGATTAAGTTTTAGTTTTACGCCCAATAAGGAGGCAATCCCAGAAATAGTTAAGGATGCTAGTAGTAAAAGTTATAGTGAGCGAGACATCCAAACTGTGAGAAATCTAATGGAATTGGAAAAAGCCTATTTAAATCCAGAACTAAATCTTTCTGAACTTGCCGAAAAGGCGAACATGTCCCGAGCACAATTGTCTGAGATTATAAATTCAAACTTCAATAAGAATTTTAACGACTTCGTCAATTCGTATCGGGTAGAAGCTTTTAAGGATATGCTAAAAGATAATCGCCATAAGGAACTATCTTTACTTGGTATAGCTCAAGATTGTGGTTTTAATAGTAAGGCCACTTTTAACCGAGTCTTCAAGAAACTCACTACGACCTCCCCTACTGAATATTTGAATTCCGTTATAAATTAAGACGTCTCAAATCGTATTTTAAGCCGCCTAAATACAATTTAAGTCGCTCATAGGCCGCTTCTTCTAGAAATTTGTGTCATTGAATATCTAACTTTTAAAAGACACAAAAAATGCAGCTATTAAAAATTCTAATTAAACCTCTTAACCAAAAGCATTGGTTTGCCGATTTAGTATTCGCAATTATTCGGTTTGTAGCCGGAATGATTTTAGCTCTGGATTTCGGAGCCAGTAAATTTGGAATGCCTTGGACTGAAGCATCACAAAATCTAAGCCTTTTTGAAGTATCCGCTTGGTTTCCGGAAGATGTCGCTTCCTACGGGGGCATTTTTGAACTCGCACCAGTCTTTTTTGCTTGGATGGGTGCGTTTAGTGAAGCCGTTGGAGGCATACTTCTCGCCTTAGGCATTCAAACAAGATTATCAGCCTTTCTAATTATGTGTACCATGTTGGTTGCGATATTTCTTCAAAAATGGAATCAAGGAACTTGGAGTATGCTTCCGGCGATGGGTTTTCTATGGATTTCCATTTATAACCTCTATTTAGGAAGCGGACGATTTGGGATCGATAATCTGATTTCAAGGCAATTCAAATAACGAGCAATAGCCATAATCCATTCTAAATCTAATTTCAAGCTAATGATTGGCTATATCAAGTACGCTTTGTAAAACAAAAAATATTAAGATATGAAAAACATCAAATTTTTATTACTCATTGGGCTCCTTACCAATTGTGTACAGGAAAGACATTTAAAAACAATTCATTTTAAAGTTGATATGCGAAATCAAATCAATTTTAATCGTGTCGGGATAAGAGGTGACTTTAAAGAAAGTCAGTGGCAGAAAACCATTCCTATGACCGACAGAAATAATGATAGCATATATGAAGTGACCATAAGTCAAAAGACAGCCAAAAATGGCTTCGAATTCAAGTATATCAAAAACGACAGTGTATTCGAACTAAGTAATCAAGGCAATCGAAGCATAAGTTTTGATTATGAATCAGAAACCATAAGTATAGAATCCATTTTTAATCAATCATCATCAATTATTACTAAAAATTAAAATCATGAAAAAATTATCTTATTTACTATTTGTTATATGTGCTTTTGGAACTGCACAAATCAAAGGAAACTCAAATATTGAGACTAGAACCTTCCCTTTTGAAAAAGTCGAAACCATAAAAATCAATATTTATGCTTATATTATTATTGATTATTCAAGTGAAGAAAAGTTAGAGATTACTACAGACTCCAATCTATTTGAGTTTATAGACAAAGAGGTCGTTGGCAATACGGTTGATTTTGACCAAATTAAATGGATATCCCCGTCTAAAAATATAACCATAAGAATTGGGGCGCCAAATCTGAAAAGAGTAGTTCACGAAACCCACGAAACCACGGTTATAAAAAATGTAAATTCTGAAGAATTCAGAGTGAATGCTAATATTGGAAAGGTTATAATAGAAGGTACTACCAAGGAACTGAGATTAGGCACCGAAATAGGACAAATCGACGCCTCTAAGATTGAGGCAGAAGAGGTTTTTGTAAATATTTGGAGCTATGGTACAATTAAAGTAAACCCAAAGTCCTATCTATGGGCTGATGTTTCAGATAATGGGAAATTGCTATACGAAATGCTACCAGAGTCGAATAAAATAAAAACGAAATCAGGTGGAGTGGCGATGAAAATTTCAGAATATGAAGCTCAGGAAAAAGACCTAGAATGGATTTCCTTTAAAATAAAAAACAACTCGCCAAAACGCAATAATTTTACGGTTCGCGGACCGAAAGCCGATGGCAGCTATTTTGGCTATGGTTTCCCTATGAACCCACATGCTGTTAAAAAGGAAAAATGGTCTGTTGGCACAAAAATCTACTCCCAAACAAAATTGGGCTTTAAAAAATTGTTGGTCGAAATTACGGCCGAAGATGAAGGTAA
>JBCCOJ010000095.1:0-11489 GCA_039025415.1 Bacteroidota bacterium
CTTTTAAAAATTAGAGATAATGAGATTGTGAATTGGTCTGGACTTTTTCGTCCGCCACTTCGAGAACAAGCTATATATCCAAGACCTATTCAAAAAAAATTACCTATTTGGTTAGGCGTTGGAGGTACTGCTGCGTCCTTTGCAAGAGCCGGCAAACTAGGCTTACCATTAATGGTTGCAGTTATTGGAGGGCAAACCCACAAGTTTGCGCCTTTGGTAGAACTTTACCGAAAGACTGGGGAAGAAGCTGGTTTTTCACCTGAAGAATTAAAAGTCGGATTGCATTCCTTCGGTTATGTTGCTAAAACAAGAGCGGAAGCTATAAATGCTTTTTACCCGAGTTATGCTGAAGTCATAGCTTCCATGAATAAAGAACGTGGTTGGGTGGCACCCTCAAGAGAACAATTTGAAGCTCAAGCTGATGAAAATGGAGCTATAGTTATTGGAAGCCCTGATGAAGTTGCCGAAAAAATAATAAGACACAGTAAAGCTTTAGGAGGCATTTCGCGATTTAATTTTCAAATGGATGTAGGCTTATCGCATGAACAAATGAAAAAGTCTATTGAACTAATTGGCAAAGAAGTAGTACCACTTCTAAATTCAAAATGAAAGTAATGCGTAAAATCCTATTTCTTATAATACTTAGTTCGATTACAACATACAGTCAAACAGTCCAAAAAGATACGTTACAGTTTAAAGGTGATTTCAGTTTATCTGGGAGCTTAACTGATGGAGTAGAATTTCAACGCACATTTCAATTTGAGTTTAATCCAACTTTTGAAAAAACTTCTTGGAGCTTAGAGAATAAATTTCGATTTCTGTTTAGTGATGCAGATGACGAAGTTTTGAATCGAAATTGGGACGCTTTAGTACTTTATAAATTTTATATCAATGGCAAGAAAAAATGGTATCCATTTTTAGTTACTAATGTAGAAACCAACTTAGGTTATGAATTAGAATTACGTCTAGGTTCTGGCGGTGGTTTGGCATATAAGCCTACATTCAAAAATGGAAATAAATTACTATTTGCTTTTGCATCTATATACTACCGAAATAGATATACAGAATCCATCTTTGTTAATAGTAATCGCATGGGAAATCAAAGAAATATGTTGAGATTAGTTTTACATTATAACGGAAGTACTCAAATTTTAAAAGATAAAATACTATTGAAAACAGATGGATGGTTTTTGCAATCTACAAGAGAAAGTACAGATTATATTTTTAAACTATACGCAAGCCTAGAATTTAAACTTACCAAAGTTTTTTCCCTAACAGCTGACTATCGTTATAATTATGAAAATGTAAGTTTAGAAAGTTTAGATAATAATCAACAATTTGCTTCAATAGGTATTAAAGGAAATTTTGATTGAAAATTATAGAATTTGGAAGAAGAACAAATTAATTTTTTTAAAAGGGAGTTGAACAAATATATTGATGTACCCTTTGAAGAAGAATGGATAGAATTTAGACGACATTTGAAATGCATTGCTTACAATAGTGGTGATTTGATTTTTCAACACTCCAAAATCTGTTTTGATATGCTTTTTATTACTACAGGGATTGCCGTTACGGAATATTTTAATGAAAGTGAACAAACGATTACACGATTCTTCAAATCCAAAAACCTATGTAGTAATATTTCAAGTTTTTTAACTAAAGGGGTCGTAAACGATGTTGTCTCTGCCGTCACTGATGTTAAGGGTATATTAATCCCCAAAAAATTATTTGATGAATCTTATTTGTACTCTAACGGTATTGGATTATATTTTCGAAAAAGACTCTTAGAAAATTTATTGGAAGACAAAATGTTTATTTCTATAAAGGCTATGGGAGTTGATTCAAAACTTGATTTTCTATATAATGAATATCCTGAAATTATTAAAAATGTATCATGGAAAAACATTGCAAGTTTTTTAGGTGTTACACCAGAATGGCTCTGTAAAAAAATTAAGAAAAGACTTTACTCTTAAGAAATATTCAGGTTATCATACTACAAATAATGGGCAGAACATTTTTGAATTCAGTAAATAGTTTAAACTTTAATGCTATTTCATAGCTCCATTTTTAACCGTTTTTTTATCAATATCCCTTAATCTAAATAAGGGTACCTATCACTTGTTTTTTAGTGCTAGCCTAGCATTAAAAAATCACTATATCATTTCTTGAATTAATTCAATTAAAAAGAGAAAAAAAATAACTCTTTTTATTAAATAACATCAAACCAATACAAAATGAAACAAAAAGTCACATTAATCCAAACCATTGAAAAGGCAACCTTACTTTTTTCACTGCTGATACTGACAAGTATTAGCTCAATTGCTCAAGAACAAGACCAAGGAGATTTACTTGCTACTATGCCAGATGAACTTACCAATGTTGGTACTGGCGTACCGATAAGTTACGAACCTTATGAATTTGCAAAGTTTACTAAAGATATGAACCGTTATCCAGCGGCAACTCCACCTAAAGGCTCTTTTAATAAGCATGGAGAACTAGAATTTATAGGGAAAAATGTTTTTGGAATTCACTGGTTCGTAGAAGTTGAGGGTTCGGTATGGCATGTTGTAACCGCTGGCTATCCGCATAAGTCACCAATTTTAATGATTCATGGATTTCCTGAATCTTGGTGGGGTTTTGAACAACAAATGGTTGATTTAGCGAAAGATTATTATGTGATTTCAGTAGACCAATTGGCGTATGGACAATCAGATAAAAGTCTAAAACAGGATTTGACGCATCAAGGTGTCGCAAAGAGTTTAGTTAAGCTTATGGACAAAATGAGTATCGATAAATTTGATTTGGTATCTCATGATAGAGGCAGTTGTATAGCAGACAATATGATGGAAGTTCCAGGAGTAAACAAAAGAGTAACCAATTGGATACGTATGCAACAGTCATTTGATGAGCCTCATGGCTTGCCAAGACCATCACATGAAAACTTAGCTGACGCCGAGAATTATAAAGATGGTACAATGATAACCGCAACCTATAATTCTGCTTGGGTGTCGAAGGAATTCACACCAACACATATGGATAGAATTTACAAAGAATTTGGAACAGAAGGAATTGCTGACGCAGTAGCCAAAACGTATCATACCAGTTTTGACATAGAGCTCGATTACAGAAAGAAAAATTTAATTAAACATATGACCATGCCTATACTCTTTTTACAGGCTACGAAAGACCCAGCCCAACGAGAAGAAGAATACGCAAGGTCTCCAGACTTTGTGAAAGATGGCTATGTTCAGTTTGTTGAAGCAAATCATTTTTCGGCCTCTGAAGCGCCTGAGGAAGTCACTAAAGCTATTAGAGATTTTATAGAAGGTAAACGTCCACCTAAACTCATTATAGATTAAATAATTGAGGATAATGATTTATCAAAGGAAAAATCAGTTAACGGTTAGAAAAAGTATAGTTTTAATATTATTACTTATTACAATTGGTAGCTACGGTCAAGAGATATCACAGGATGATGATTTAACCAAATCCATAACTGGAGGTGAATTTATATTCAACGGTAAATTGAGGTTTTGGCACGCCGATGATGAAGCAGCTAGGGCCTCACAAGCCTATACATTTGGCACAAACTTTGGCTATAAAACCAAATCCTATAAAGGCTTTCAAGTTTATCTTGAAGGGGAAAGTGTAGTTGCCATCACTCCAGATAGATACTTTGATGGTGTAAATGGCCTAACCGACAGGACAAATGTAACAGACCCAGAAACTCTTGAGTTAAATCAAGCGCATATTGAATATAATAGTACATTAAATGACGCAACAATACTGCAATTTAAAGTGGGTAGACAAGCTGCTATTGTTGAGGATGAGCGTTTTATTGGTAGGGTTCAGGCCAGACAGGATGACCAAACTTTTGATGCACTGTATGGTAAAATACAAAACGACCAAAAAGGGCTGGCTTTTGAATATGCATATATGTATCAGGTTAATCGCCTAATTGCAGAAGTTGGTGATTGGCGTAGCGATTCGCATGCCTTAATGTTACGTTATTATAAGAATGAAAAGGCAAGAATAGGCGTTTTTTCACATTTACTGGATTTTCAAGATGATTCGCCAGAAAAGTCGAGCAAAACATTTGGTATTACTATTGATAGAGGAAATCTCCCAAAAGATAAAACAGCGTTAACTTATAAGACAGCCTTTGCCTATCAAAGTGACTACGGTGATAATCCAACTGCTTATGATGCCTTTTTATTAAATGCAGAAGTTGGAGTCTCTTTACCTAATACAGGAATATTTAATGTTGGTTATGAATTGGCAAGCTCTGATGATGGTAATGCTTCTTACCAATTTCCATTATCAACAGGACAACGTTTACACCGTATATCTGATAAGTTTATTGACCCTCCTGCAGATGGATTGCACAATCCCTATTTCACAGCAGAGTCCAATAATTTATTCTGGGGTATAGGCGGTTGGCTTGGATATCATAGCTATTTTTCAGAAGAAGCAGGAGATTTCCTTGGACAAGAAATAGACGTGGTTTTATATAAACAAATAGTTCCTGGTTTGCTTAGGACAGAGATTACATACGGGTCTTTTTTTGGTGAAGAAGAACGCTTTACAGACTTACATATTTTTTCACTTGATTTAGTTTTTGAATTATAAAAAGAGCATCAACAAGAATTAGCTTAAACCTGGAAACATGAATAAATTTTGGAACCAATGGCACACTAAAGTGCTAGCCTTATTAAGAATAATAATGGGGTTTCTAATATTTTGGCACGGAACCCAAAAACTATTTGGTTTTCCACCATCAGAAACTGCACAAGGAGAACTTTCTGCTTTACTCTTAATAGCTGCAGTATTAGAATTTTTGGGTGGAATATTACTCATGATTGGTCTTTTCACACGTTGGACAGCATTTGCCTTAAGCGGAATGATGGCAGTAGCCTACTGTATGGTGTTCATCAGTAAATCATTCCTGCCCTTAATAAATGGTGGAGAACTAGCAGTACTGTATTGCTTTATATTTTTCTACTTCTTTTTTGCAGGTAGCGGAAGTTTTAGCATTGACAATTATTTACAGGCAAAAAAGAAAAAAGACATCATAATACAATAGCTATGTAAAGAACAAAAAAATGAAAAGACAATTTCTTATTTCTTCTATACTTGTTATTCTTATAATTGTTGTCCTACAATTTGTATGGAAGCCTGTTATTTGGAGTTTAGTTGTAGTAATTCCATTATTCCTGATTGGATTAAATGACATGCTTCAAAAAAAACATGCTATTAGAAGAAACTTTCCTCTTATAGGCAATTTTCGCTACTTGCTTGAGGGTATTGGGCCAGAAATAAATCAATACTTTATTGAATCAAGCTCTAGTGGTGTTCCTTTTTCGCGTCAACAGCGTTCTTTAGTATATCAACGTGCAAAAAATCAACTAGATACACTTCCGTTTGGTACACAAAACAATGTAAATGAGGTTGGTTATGAATGGGTAAATCATTCTTTAAGTCCAGTTAAAGTTGACCCTTTAACAATGCGCGTTACTATTGGAGGTTCAGATTGTTTGAAACCCTATGATGCCAGTATTTTAAACATTTCTGCTATGAGCTATGGCGCATTGAGCAAAAATGCAGTTTTAGCATTAAATAAGGGTGCTAAAAATAGTGGCTTTGCCCAAAATACAGGAGAAGGAGGATTGACAGAACATCATCTAAAAAACGGTGGTGATTTGATTTGGCAAATTGGAACAGGGTATTTTGGTGCGAGAACCTTAGAGGGGCAATTTGACCCAGATTTGTTTAAAGAAAAATCTGCTCATGAAAATGTAAAGATGATTGAAATAAAATTATCTCAAGGTGCAAAGCCTGGTCATGGCGGAATTTTACCTGCAGCAAAGGTTACAAAAGAAATTTCTGAAATTAGGAATGTACCATTAGGTAAAGACGTTAATTCCCCTCCAGCACATTCTGCTTTCTCTACTCCTGTAGAACTCTTGGAATTTGTAAAACAACTTCGTGACTTATCGGGAGGAAAGCCTATTGGGTTTAAATTATGTGTTGGGAAGCGTAGGGAATTTTTAGCTATTTGTAAAGCTATGGTAGAAACAGGTATTCTTCCAGATTATATTGCCGTTGATGGTGGCGAAGGAGGAACTGGTTCTGCACCACTTGAGTTTTCCAATAGTATTGGAGCGCCCTTAACAGAAGCTTTAATTTTTGTGCATAATGCCTTAACGGGTTTTAATTTAAGAAGTAAGCTTCGGGTTATTTGTAGTGGCAAAATAATTTCTGGTTTTGATATTGTAAAGAATATGGCCGTTGGCGCTGATTTATGTTATTCAGCACGAGCAATGATGATGGCTATTGGTTGCATTCAATCGCTTAAATGTAACGCAAATACCTGCCCAACAGGAGTCGCCACGCAAGACCCACACTATATGCAAGCTTTAAATGTAGAAGATAAAGCTAAACGAACATCGACATTTCATGATAGCACAGTTGAAAGTGTTGCTGAAATTATTGGTGCAATGGGTTTAGAAAGTACAAGCCAATTAAAACCTTGGCATCGCGTTAGAAGAACAGATTTTACCGAGATACAAAATTATAGCGAATTATTTGAATTCTTAGAATCTGGTGTATTACTCAAAAAACCTTATCCAGAAAAGTGGGAACGTGCTGTTGTATCTGCCACAAGTGCATCTTTCCAAATTTCAAAGGAGTAGTAGTGAAATATTTACAGAATTCGAAACCGATAATCAAAGTTAGATTGTTCCTTTTCGCATAGGTAACTCAAAGTTTGAATGATAGACAAAATCGTGCATCAAAGTATATTAATAAAAAAGGGAGATGTCAATTAATAAGAAATTTATTATCAAATTATTAATAGTGCTAATAGCCAATTATACATTTGCGCAGACGCATACCGTCAATGAAGCTTCAACAAAACATCATAATGAAGGATACTTTGAGGTCATCGCGTCGATTATCAATACCAATTCATTTGAAGAAGACGAAGGAAACGTAGGGAATGAGTTACACCTAACATATTGGTTTAACCACAAATTGGGTAGTGGTTTATCCCTTACCACCAAACTAGATGAAGATGAGTTGCTATACGATACTGCCATTATTGGAAGTTGGAGTATAGCAAAATGGATTACGGCTAACGCAGGCCCTAACTTTTCTTGGGCAAGTGAACACAGAGAGTTTGGGGTTTCTGCCTATTTAGAAGTTGAGATTAACTTTTTTGTGATTGACCAAATTCACATCGGACCAGTCGTTGGTATTTTGGCAGGAAGTGAAAACGAATTTACACACGGATTCCATTTGGGCTTTGAATTTTGAAAATAGTTATCAAGTATGCAATAGCATTTAGAAGAAGTAATATATGTTTTTAAAAATGGGAGCAAGCATTTAAGTCTGCATCAAGTACAAGTTTTAAAAATTCCTGATTATTGATTTAAGTAAAGACATATTTAATTTTTCAAATTTATAAACATAAACCAGTAGCATTAAATTATTCATGCCATAAAAATTGACGTTAGGCTTGATTATTAATCACAAAATTTTAATTTAATAGTAAAAATATGAACAAAACTAACTTTCTTATATTGAGTGGTATATCTATGATATTAGCCGGAGTTGTTATGCTGTATTCTAAAAACATTGGTATTACAGCTTCAAAGATATTATTACCTCTGCTATTTTTATTGGGAGGTATTACAACTTTCCAATTTGCTATAGCTAACAAACAGAACAAAACGGCCAATACCTTTCATAAAATCCAAGGAGTTCTATTTATAGTATTTTCAATGCTAGTGATTTTTGTACCTGATTCTTTAAAATCTTTTATGCTATATCTTACCTATTTCTGTCTTTGTTATGGCCTAATTGAAATTATGTTTTCGTTTGCCACGTTGAGTTCAAAAGTTACTATAAGAAAGAATATGGTAATGTATCGTTTGATAAGTGGTTTTATAAATGCTATTGGCGCTATAGTTTTGTTACTTACTGTACTTTCAGATGAGTTCTTAGGACTTCAAACTGCTGGATTTTTAACTGCCATAGGTGGAATTTCATGTGTGTTATTTACCCGAAAAGTAAATGCGTTATCCAGTGCTGTTTAAAGATATTAATCCCATGCCATTTGTTTTTGTTATCGCTATACCTAAATCAGTCTGAAGACTTAATTAACATACCTATACTTTTGATAAAATTCTAAATAATTAACAATACGGACAAGACAATGCAATCAACTGAAAATGATAAAACAAAAGGTCTGAAAGACAAAGCAGAGATGCTTTATTGGACAAAAAAAGAACCTAGAAAGTCCATGGCTACTTTTCAACGTAACCAAAACAAAATAATGGTGAATATGGTTAATGTTTTGGACAGAAAAGCCGCCATATTAATTAGAATAAATACAACGCTCATTTCTGGGATTGTGATATTTTTTGAGCACATTTCAGAAATAGAAAATGGAATGCTAATTGGTTTAGTTCTCGTAAGCTGCTCCTTTGTTTCTTTGGTTTTAGCCTTGTTGGCAGCTAAACCACCTCTTTCGAGGATAATGAAGAGTCACAAAAAAGAAATTGTTTCTAACTATCCAGAGCCTGAAACCAATTCTTTTATGGTAGGCTTATCTGGCTATTTATCTCTGAAAGAATATGAAGAAGCATATCATAAGATTGTTCAGAGTCAAGAACTACAAATCGGCAATCAAGTTCGTACACATTATGTCTTTGAAAAAAATATGGTAAGAGGTTTCAAGATATTAGAACACTCATATAATGCTTTTTTGGTAGGTTTTGTTTTTACCGTATTGGTTTTTGTTTTTTCAAATGTTGTAAAGATGGTTTAAAACATCAAGTTGAAATAAAATCCAAAATATTAGTCATTTTCAACGTTTTCATTTTGAAAAAAGGAAAGTGGAAATTTAAAATATTTATCAATGTCTAACTAACAATTATATACAACTCAAAAAGCATGAAAAAAATATTGTTTTGCTGTTTTCTAGGTATAATCTTTACACGATGTGCAACATATCAAAAACAATATAAGTCAGATATAAAGCAACCCAATACTTCCTCAGCGGAGATAGAACACAGTTTTTATCTTATTGGAGATGCGGGGAATTCTGAATCAGGAGACTTGAATTCACCTCTTGAAGCATTAAAAAAAGATTTGTTAAATGCGTCTGAAAATAGTACTACATTATTTTTAGGTGATAATATCTACGAAAAAGGTTTGCCTAATAAATCTAATAAAGATTATGAACAGGCGAAAAATCGAATTAAAGCGCAAATAAAAGCGGTTAAGGATTTTAAGGGTGAAACTGTTTTTATTCCGGGTAATCATGACTGGTACTCTGGAGTTAAAGGTTTAAAAAATCAAGAGGAATACGTAGAAGATAAGTTAGGTAAGAATACCTTTTTACCAGAAAATGGATGTCCTATTGAAAAGGTTCATATTTCAGAAGATATTGAACTAATATTAGTAGACAGTTATTGGTTTATTACTAATTGGGACAAACATCCAACGATTAATGACAATTGTCAAATTAATACAAGAGCTGCTTTTTTGGATGAGTACAGTAGTTTAATAAAAAAGGCAAGGGGTAAGACTACTGTTGTAGCTGTTCATCATCCGATGTTTACAAATGGTTCGCATGGGGGGCAATATTCTTTTAAAAGTCACATGTCTCCCCTACCAATTTTAGGAACTTTAAAAAATATCATTCGAAAAACAAGTGGATTAGCAAATGTAGATCTTCAAAATGCCAGATACAATGAACTTAAAAGACGTCTTGTTGCTTTGTCTCAAGAAAACGATAAAGTTGTTTTTGTATCAGGTCATGAACATAATCTTCAATATCTTATTGAAGATAACTTAAGCCAAATAGTAAGTGGTTCTGGCTCTAAAGTTAGTGCAGTTCGTAATATAGGCTCTGGTCAATTTGGGTATGGAACATCAGGATATGCTAGGCTAGATATTTTTAAAGATGGATCTAGTACTGTTAAATTCTATTCTTCAGAGGATAAGAAAATAGTTTTTGAATCTCAAGTTTATCCACCAAACGATACTAGTAACTATAAGATATATCCAAAAGACTTTCCAAAAGAAGTTTCTGCATCAATTTATACAGAAGAAGAAACCGATAAGTCTGGGACGTACAAATTTTTATGGGGAGAGCGTTACAGAAAATATTTTAGTACTAAAGTTAAAGTGCCAACTGTTCGTTTAGATACGCTTTTTGGTGGACTTCTGCCTGTAAGAAAGGGAGGTGGAAATCAATCCAAATCATTACGATTAGAAGATAATAATGGAGCCCAATATGTGATGAGAGCTTTGAGAAAACAAGCAGAACAATATTTACAGGCATTACTATTTAAAGATCAATACATAGAAGGACAGTTTAAAAATACTGCTACAGAAGATTTATTATTAGATGTTTTTGCAGGATCACATCCTTATGCGCCTTTTGTAATCGGTGACCTTTCTACTGCAGCAGGAATTTACCATACTAATCCCAAACTTTTTTATGTTCCTAAACAGAATTCTTTAGGGCATTATAATTCTGAATTTGGAGATGAATTGTATATGATAGAAGAACATACTTCAGAAGGTCATGATGATTTAGCAAGTTTTGGTTTTCAAAACGAGTTATTAAGTACGGATGATATGATGGAGGAATTACACGAGGATGAAGATAATACTATAGATGAAGCAGCGTATATTAGAGCGCGTTTATTTGATATGCTTATAGGTGATTGGGATAGACATCAAGACCAATGGCGTTGGATAGAATTTAAAGAAAACGGTAGAAAAGTTTATCGCCCAATGCCAAGAGATAGAGATCAAGCATTTTCTATAATGGCAGATGGATTTTTGTTAGGTACCGCGGTTAAAATAATACCAGCTGCAAAATTATTAAGAGTTTACAGTGATGATTTAGTAGATGTTAAAGGAGTTAATGTAGAGCCATATCCATTGGATATGGAATTAATTCAGCAATCTGATAGAACAGTTTGGGATGCACAAGTAAAGGCAATTCAAGATGGAATAACAGATATAGTTATAGAAAAAGCATTTTTAAATATGCCTGTTGAAGTAAGAGATGCTTCGGTTGAAGAGATAAAGTCTAAATTAAAAGCTAGGAGAACTAATTTAGGGCTGATTTCAGACCGTTACTATAGTCTTGTAAATAAGTTTGCTGTAATAAAAGGTACAGATAAAGATGATTGGTATGATGTAGAGAGATTGCCTAATGGTAAAACTAAAGTTACTGCATACAGAATTAAGAATGATCAAAAAACAGATAAGTTTCATGAACGCATATATAGTTGTTATGACACTAAAGAAATTTGGATTTATGGTCTAGATGATGATGATGTATTTCATGTATTTGGTAAAGGAGATAGAGAAATAAAAATCAGATTAGTTGGAGGTCAAAACAATGACACTTATAATATTGAAGAAGGCAAGAGAGTCATTTTTTATGATTATAAATCTAAAAAAAA
>JBCCOJ010000096.1:0-11450 GCA_039025415.1 Bacteroidota bacterium
ATGACTTTAGGTTGTTTAACATTATCCAGTTTAGAAGATAAACCATACACCTTAGTATGGTTAGACTTCCCTTTCAGTTTAATTGTATCGACCAATTTAGTTTGAAATGAAAGCGGTTTATTTAATTTATTAAGATAGAATCGTGTAAATAGGGTGTTGTGTTTATACTTTTTACAAAGACCTAATAATCTCGCCGTTGTGTTTAATACATCGCCGTGATATGCTACCGTTTTGGATGTATCGCCTACAAGTGTGGCATTGACTTTTCCACGACTTACTGCTACTTTAAAGCTTGGTTCTATATTAAACTTCTCCTGATATATATTTTGGGAATTTTCGAAATGTTGATGTACTGTATTTGCTATATGCAATGCCCTTCCGTTACTATCATCCTTTGTGAGCCAGGTCAGCACAATTTCGTCACCTACAAATTGATAGATATCATATTTAAAAGGTTTGGTTACTCGAATGATATCATCAAAACAATTATTTAATAACCGACTATATTTCGTATGACCCAATTGCTCTGCAATAGCGGTAGAATCATTAAGGTCGATAAACATAAAGACACGATCTTCTTCTTTAGGTTCAGAATATTTTCCTATGATATAGTTGTAGAATACATTTTCACCAAAGGTTTTTCTGAGTCGTCTTAAAAAACTAATAAGGCTACATAAGAGGTAATAATAGACAAAATAAGAGACGAAAAATCCTGAAAATATGAAGTCTTTTGTATTTGAAAGCGCTTTTGCGAAAGCTAAATCATTCTCAATCATTTCGGCTACTGTAAATACAAGAACTACAGGCACTGTAATTATTAGAGCAATGTCAAGTTGCCAAAAAAGTCGTTTCCTGTAATGGGAAAAACCATTAGTAAGATAAGGATGAACGTACGCTTCGTGGATTAACACGAAAATAGCAACTAATAGACTACTTACCGTCGCACATGTATAACCTTGATGTAAGTTTATATCCCTTGTTGGATTAAAGGATAGCTTGATATCCTCAATACCTGAGGTTTTAATAAAAACAAACAGATTGGCACCTCCTACAAAAAGTAATAGTAAGAGAAAACTTTCTGCAAAGGACTGTTGCTTTATGTATTTTAATAATTTCAATCGTTTTATTTAATAGAAATTAAGTTTGATTGATTAGGCAGTCCGCTCCATATTGCACATCAACACTTCTGCGAACTGCCAGCCATCTTAGGGGAATTGCTATCAATCAAGCGATGGCAAATCAACCAATCAATTATGAAAAAACTCAAAATTTATATCCAATACCAAATTGGATAGCCCCTAAACTTCCACCATCTAAATCAATCAATCTGTAACCAGCATTTACTATAAACTTTTCAGCGATGAGGTAGTTTGCTCGCGGTGAAGCATAAAAACCACCATCATTACCATCATTAACACCTATAGCATAACCAATATCACCACCCACAAAAAACTTAGGAAAGGGTGAGAATCTAAAACTTCCTGTTATTGGAATGAACTGCGCATTATCTACCTCTGTGGTAATACCAGCTTCTGTTAATTCATCACCAAAATAATTGGTGAAGCCAGTACTGGCACCTATTGAAATTCTATCAGTGAGGCCATAAAGATATACCGCTTCTATACCTATATTACTGCTGTAAGCGTCTTCAAAATCACCTATTACAAGTCCACCAGTAAGACCTACTCCATAGTTATGACTACCTTTTTCCAGGGTTTGTGCTTTTAATTCATTAAATAGTAATGAGGTAAGTATCATTACTACAATTGTTACAATCCTTATCATTACTTAATCATTTATAAAATTGAGACTTATGTCTTTTTCTGGGCTATTGAGCGTAATGGTACATTTCTTAAAACTTGGCTTTCCCATTCCTGTCATATTAGTCATAGCAATAGGTTCTCTTGGGATACCGATAAAGTTCTTTTTTAGCTCACCATTGTTATCCTTGTCCTGAAATACCGCAACAGCATAATCTCCATAGGGTAGATTTTCAAAAGTGTATGAAGCTGAAGATCCAAAGTCTTTTACCTTTTCAATTTTGCATGCTTTTTCTAATTCTCCGGGAAACCCATCATTACTTGTCCATAAGACAAAAAACATCGTTCCCTCTTTAGACTTTACATCTTTTACTGTTACTTTAAGAGTAGTACTGTTAATTGTAGCTACTTTTTCATTTTCAACACTTTTATTCGGTATCGTGTTGAAAGACATTAGGCTCGCGCCTGCAATTAAGGCGATTACCGCCGTTTTTAAAACATTAGATTTCATTTTCACTTCATTTTTAATTAAACATTTTTATCATTTATTTTGTTAAATACCAGAAATATTAAAGTTTCAACACCGCTTTGATTGGGCTGTTCTTTTTGATGTATGGTTTCTAAATAAGTAATGATGAATTCAGCTAATTCTTCAATACTTTGTTTCTTCTTTTTTAGAAAATCCTCATAGGGTTGAATCGCCATTTTGAGATAATATTCAAATGACTGTTGACGTAAATTTTGGTAAGCATTTACAACAACAGCTTTACGCTCAAATTGCTGACTGATAGGTGCTTTGAAAAAGCAGGAAATACTTTTATCCACATTGTAAATAATGGTATTTAATCTTGTAACATCTGATTTGTTATTAAAGAAAACTTGTTCCGCAGCATCGTTCCATTTAGTTATCTCATAATCGCACATTGCGTTCAATAAATCGTCCTTCGTGTTAAAATATTTATACACCGTCTTCTTACTACACTTTAATTCTGTAGCAAGGTTATCCATTGTTACTAAATTGGTATTGCTATTATTCAGAAATAGTTTGTGGGCTCTATGTAAAATTTCCTGTCGGGTCACTTTAGCTTTTCGATTCTATTGAACTCTTCTTTAATTGAAACCATTCAGGATTTTCAAAATACCAACCTATCCATAGTAAAATCATAATAACCAGTCCAGGGATTACAGGCTCTTTAGCAGCCCATTCAGCTGCTATGATACCGCCCGTATAGGCTACTGCAAGCAGGAAACCAATATTTCTGGTCTTTGGAATGAGAAAAGCGATAACGCAAATAATCTCTATAATTCCAACACCTAATATCATATGACCCATTCCAGCATTGGTCATATTTTCAACCATAAATTCCATTTGAATAAGTTTAGGTACAGCTGTAATTATCAGTAATGCTATTGGCACTATCCATATAAACCGCCATTTACTTTTTTTAATCATATTTACTGTTGTATTTGTTTCCATTTTTTAGTTGTTTTGGTTGAGTAACATTCCTGTGATAGTCAATAATTCAGCCTCTTTTTGTTTGAGTGTGTAGGTTGAACGAACTATCCTGAATTGAGCATTTGATAAATCTAATTGTGCTGTACGCAAATCAGTACTACTTATTTGTCCGTTACGAAAATCTAATTGACTGCGGTCAAAACTTTGCCGAAAGGTTTCAAGATTCGATTTTTCAATATCCAAGTCTTTCTGAGCCTGCTCATACTCATCATAGATATTTGTAAATTGTGTAAGGATATCCAGTTCTGTTTTAGCAATTTCCAGTTCACTTTGCTCAAGGGCAATCTTTGCATTTTGGATATTTCTGCGTGTGCGATTACCATCAAAAATGTTCAACCGCAATCCTACGCCCACATTCCAACCATCTTGGGTTAATGCCAAAACCTGTCCAGCATCATTTTGTTGATCTAAATAACTGTAACCACCATTGAGAAACACTTTTGGGGCTTGCTCTGATTTAAGCGCTTTTAGGTCATATTCTGCAACCGAGAGGCCTTGCCTTGATAATTGTAATACAGTATTGTTCTCTTTAAGTGTAGCGACCAATTCTTCTCTCGCCACAAGTGGAAAAAAGGTTACTTCTTCGTTTACTTGAAAGACCGTTTCAGGTGCTCTTCCCATATAGGCATTGAGTTGGGTTCGCGCAGCTTTATAATTCAATTGTGTCTGGCGTAAAGTCACACTGTCATTTTTTACATCTACCTGTGCTCTTAATACCGATGTGCGATTGGTAGCACCAAATTTGAAATCACTTTCTGCACGTTGTAATCGCTCTTTACTTATGGTAAGTTGCGATTCATTTATACCTACATTTGCTTGCTGTGTTGCAGCGTTTAGATATAGAACAATCGTATTAAGGATGACATTTTCGACCAAATTCTCAGTTTGTAATTGGGTTAAGCCGTCCAACGACTTTAAACGGTCAAGCCGATGGAAACCACCAAAACCGTCAAAAATTGTGTATTCTATATTGACTGCACCAGTGAGTGTTTCGGTAACCGCGCCATCAATACTTAAAGGTGCAATTCCTTGTGAGCCGTCAGGATTGATTTGTAACAATTCGAGGTCAGTGTTATTACTGGCATAATTGTAACTACCTTCTGCATAGATACTTGGTAATAATCCTGCGTTCCCTGCAGTTGCATTGTTATTAGAAACTACTGTGTCAAGTTGCGCAATACGGATGTCATAATTATTTTTTAACGTAATATCTATTGCATCAGATAGTGTAAGCATTTCTTGCCCTTGCGCAAAGAAGCACGATGCTATTAACAGAATATATAAAATGTGTTTCTTCATTGTTTATTGCATTTTTTTACTGGCCGCTAATCGTACAGCAGGTTCTAAATCAAAGGCAGATTTTTCAGAATTTCTATTGAACAGTTTGTGCCACTTATAGCGTACCTTATTGAGTGCGATTAAGAAAATGGGCATCAAGAATAGCACATTGAAAATCCCAAAGAGCAATCCATAAGCTATTGCGATTGCAGGTCCTTTTAAGAATTGTGCACTTAAGCTACTACTGAAAATAAGTGGTGCTAATCCAGCGATTGTAGTTATTGAGGTTAAGATAATAGGTCTAAACCTCGAATAAGCGGCTTCTTTTATTGCTTTCGCGAAAGCGACACCTTCGGTTAACATATCGTTTAGCGTACTGATATATACAAGGGTGTTATTTACGAATACACCTAAAAGGGCAATCGTACCAATTAAACTAAAAATATTCAGTGCTAATCCGTGAATACCGTGTCCTATTATTACACCAATTAGCGCAAATGGGAATAGCATAAAAATCATTACCGCTTGTGAGAATGAGTTACAGTTAAACACGATGAGTGCGAAAATGAAGAAGAACACCAGTGGTCCAACAATTACCATCACTTCCAATAAACTTGAAGATTGACGTGCCTGACCTTCTACACTGTAGCTAACTGTAGGATATTTTTCCAAAATTGGTGGAATGACTTCACTTTCAATCGCACCAATAGCTTTTGGCGCTGAAACATTGGCTCCTGCTACGTTTGCCTCTACACGAATTTCACGTTTTCCATCTATATGGTCAATAGATAGCGTCCCAGTATCCTCATAGATGGTAGCGATTTCACGAAGAGGGATTGTTGCACCAGATGGTGCAGCTATACGTGTATCGAGTAGTTGTTTTTTACTCTCTCTGCCTTCTTTAGGAAATCTTACCCAGACTTCAATTTCTTCGTCACCACGTTGCAAACTCTGTGCTTCTATTCCAAAGAATCCGCCTCGAACTTGACGCATCACATCACTGAGAGTAAGTCCTAAAGCTTCAGCATTGGGTTGTAGTTTTAATTTATACTCGCGTATTCCCGATAGATCAGTATCAGAAACATCGCTTACGTCTTTATTTTTCTTCATTCCTGCCACCAACTCATCACGCGCCAAGCGTAATTCTTCCAAATCGTTACTCTTTAAAGCAAAGGAAACAGGCAATCCAAATAGGGTGGTAGTTGCTCCCAATCCAAAAATCAAGCGTCGTGCTTCAGGAATTTCTGGACTGGCTTGCGCGATACTTCTTGAAATATCAAAAGAGCTGATACCACGTGTTTCTCCAGAAAGAAAATTTATTTTTACTTTACCTTGATTATCAAGAGGTCCAGTAATGACCTCAACAAATTGAATTACTTCATTGCCATCTGTTCTTTGCTCATTGTAATCATCGTTTACTCGCCACACAGCATCTTCTATAGCGTATAATTTATTTTTTGTTTCTTCTACAGGTGTACCTGGTGGCATTTCGAGTTCAACAAAAACAGCATTGTCATCAATATTTGGGAAGAATGTAAAACTCAATATCCCAGAACCTACAAGGGCAAAACAACCTACGAGTGTTCCCGTAAAAATGAAAATGGTTGCAATACGACTAAATCGACTTTTAAGCACGGTTTTTGAAAAAGCTGGCATAAAGGTTCTATCTCGTAACCATTCCATTCCTGCTACAAATACACGTTCAATTTTGGTAGGCTTGACATCTTCTTTAATTCCTTTGGCGTGTGCTACGTGTCCTGGAAGGATGACAAACGTTTCAATAATGGCAATCATTAATACTGCGATTACTACAAAAGCTACTTCACTGAAGAATTCACCTATTTGTTCAGGCAGGAACATAAAAAGTGTAAAGGCAGTTGCTGTGGTCATTAAAGAAATGATTACTGGTGAAATCATTTCCATTGTGCCATCTAATGCAGCTTTAAGAGGTGGTTTTCCTAATTCTTTAGCGTGTCGATAAATATTTTCTCCCACTACTACGGCATCATCTACCAGAATACCCAGAACCAGAATAAAACCAAATAGTGATACTACATTAATTGTCATATCCTGTATGGGAACAAGTATGAACATCCCCAATAAAGAAATAGGAATACCTACTGCTACCCAAAATGCCAAGTATCTGTCAAGGAATAGAGCTAAAACAATTAGTACTAAAATTATTCCGGCAATACCGCTGGACACCATCGTATTGATACGTTCCATAAGGTTTACCGTACCATCTTCCAAAATTTTTAATTGAACTGTTGAGCGGCTTTCATTAAATTCATCAATATAGTTCTTAACAAAATCAGCATTGGCCAAAATATCCTCACTATTCAGCGTGTTTACTGTCATAGTCACTACAGGACTTTTATCAAAATACCTTCCTGTCGCTGCGTCTTTGAACTGGTCTTTTATAGTGGCTACATCCTTAAGGTAAACAGTTTGACCATCTGCAGTAGTAGTTACCTTAATATTCTTAAGTTCATTCGCATAGTACCCGCGATTGTCTGCCTTAATATTAATAGTGCTATACTCATCTTCAATGGTACCACCAAAGGTCTCAATATTACTTCCCTTAATTGCGTTGCTTACCTGTGTCAATGACAGATTGTAGCGTCGTAAATCGTTTTCACGAACGCGTACTTCAATTTCTTCATCGGGAATACCATCGATTATGACTTGGGATAATCCATCCTGCGCCATAAAATCATCTTCGATGCTTTTGGCGATATCCTTAATTTCAATGAGGGACAAATTGTCTGCACGTATGGCAAAACTCATTGTAAGGTCGGCTGGTTCTCGTTTTTCAACCGAAGCTGGCTCAACGCCGGTAGGAAAATTGTTGATTTTATCAATCGCATTTTTAACCTCAACAAGCATTGCGTTGGCATCAGCGTTTTCAACCAATTCTATTTGAATGGAAGCACGGTTATCTTGCGACTGACTGGTTACACGGTCGATGCCGTCCAGCCCTTCCAAATTATCTTCTATTTTTACCGTTACACCTTCTTCTACTTCTTCTGGACTGGCACCAGGATAGGCAATACTCACATCTATAAAGCGTATGGTTTGTTTAGGGAAATTGGTGTTTTGGGTATTCATTAACTGTAACAAGCCTGTGACCATTAAAATGAGCATCACAAGATTGACCAGCGTAGGTCTTAGGATAAAAAATCTTACAAGTGACTTCATAATTACTTTGCTTTTGCTTTAGTGCCCAATTGGGATGGTTTCACTTGTTCTATAATCAGTACATCGCCATTGTCCAGTCCCTGTATAATTGCTGTATCTTCTTCAACTGCGGCCACGGTTACTGGCTTGGTTATCACAGTTTCATCCTTGATGAGGTAAACCTTATTGTCTCTTGATATCAACTTTTTTGGGATACGTATCGCTTTCGCGAAAGCGGAAGTAGCCAAGGCGCCTTCTACATACATCCCAGATTTAAGCTGACTATCTTTAACAGACAGATACACGTTAATAGATTGGGTAGTAGCATCTAAATTTTCGCTTATGCGTTTTACAGTAGCTGTCACATTTTTATCAATACTCCTGGCATATAGTTGAAACTTTTGTCCTGATTTTAGCGCTGTTAAGTCTGAAGGACTTACGGCAGTCACGACTTCATATGAAGCTGTACTGATAAACTCGCCCAGACGAGCCCCAGGACTTACCAAGTCGCCCACATCCACAGAGGCTTGTGTAACTACTCCATCAAATGGTGCATATAATCGATATTTTGAAAGCCTGTTTTCTTGGCTTTTAATGTTATAATAGGTATCAAAAACACCACGACCAGATAGGAAAAACCTCAACTGTTCGCTGGTCTGTGCAGGTAGTGTAGGCAGGCTGCTTTCTGGATTAACCGATTTTAGAAAGGTATTCCAGTTGGAAAATTCGTTCGGATAATCAAGTTCAATATCTGACATTGATTGAACCAAGGTATTGATGAACTTACTGCGCTGTGAACGTAAGCTGTACCTTAGTTCTGTATCATCTATGGAAATGATGAGCTGTCCTTTTCTGTATCGCTCGCCATCTTCAAAATTCTTACCAGTGCTTTTAATTACACCCTGTACTTCGGCAACAATGTTTACCTGTTTTGTTGGAATAATGCGTCCTGTGAGGTTTACGGTACTTTGTATGGTGTCGTTTAAGACACTTTGAGTTTGAAACTCTTTAACAGTTTCGGGTTTTGTTTCTGCTTTTTCTTCTTTGGAATTGCATTGGATGAATACCAAGGCTAACACCAAGAGCAATGCGGTTTTTATTCTATTCATAATCAATTAATTGTTATTTGTGTAGGGTTTGAAGAAAATAGGTATGGCCGTACCTTGTTTGGTATGTTTTGATTGAAAGCTTTATGCTTATCAAACTTCAAAACAATTACGTTTGACAGTTTTTTAAATAGGTTACCTAATTCTCTAAAGGCATCTATGACGACGATATGATTTTCGTTTGCTGAGGCATCATTAAACTGCACACAACAGATGGCGATGCTTTGCGGGTTTGCCACTTTGATAGCGCTACGGAACATCGCATATTCCATACTTCGTCTAATTACTTCCGTGCTCTTTCCGTAGAATAGGATAACATCGGTTTGATGCTCACTAATTAGTTTTTTAACCGTTTTTAAGTGACCATTATGAATCACTTTCGCTTTTAGGATATCTGTTTCTTTTTTCATAACCATTTAGTTAGTTGCAATGTGAACTATTTTTTCAAAAAATTTTTATTTCAGTTTTTCTATTGTTTTGTTTGCAAGTGCAATCAGTGTCATTAAGTCCTTTTCATTGGTACCGAACAAGTCATTAGTTAATTGCGTGACTTTTTCCAATCCTTTATCAGCTAAGAGCTTGCCTTTTTCCGTAGCATAAATCAAATTTGCCCTACCATCTGTTTGTGACTGTGATTTTTCTAAATAACCGTTGTCAATCATTGTACTTATTATACGTGTCATCGCAGACTTTCCACGTTGGGTATTGTTTGCCAAGAAATTCTGGTCACAACCAGGATGTTCTGAAACTATCTTCAATAATCTAAGGTGCTCAATAGTTAAATCTAACTCCGCAAGTTCTTTGTTTAAACGGGTTTGCATAGCAAGATGTAATTCCCTGAGTGTCTTACCCAAAATAACACCAAGTGGTAGATTTAATTTATCAGAATACTTGTTCATACAACAAAAGTAATAATTAGTTGACCATACAACTAACTATATAGTTAATGTTTAACAAAAATTTAGTATCGCTAAACGTTTCTAAATATCAAGAATTGGTCTTGAGAAGTAAGTGGATAACCTTTTTTACCTCTGCTTTTCGCTCATTCATAAAGCCGACGTACTGTGTTTCTTTCATCTGAAAAAGCTCTGTAAAGATGGGTTTGGCTACAAACGGAAACACTAATAAAGACATTACAGTAAGCATCAGATGTTGTGGTGCGATTGCTTTAATCTTGTTTTGCTGTTGCTCAAGTAAAATCTGTTGAAAAAGCTTGGGTAGCACATCGCTACCTGCTATTTTACTTTGTACTTTATCCTGAAAGGTTTGAGGATTTTGATTGAGTTCGTTAAGAATGAAAATTGGAATATATGGATGTTGCAATAAGGTATCAATGTAGTTATCGGTAAGCTGTTCTAACTTTTCAATAATGCTTTTGTCTCCAATCAAAGCCGGAATAATATTTTGTGACATCAGTACAGCTGCATCCTCAATAATTCGGTTAAACAGTTGCTCTTTAGTTTTAAAATAATAATAAAGCATCGCTTTATTGATGTTGGCCATATCAGCTATTTCCTGCATACGAGCACCCGCGTTGCCTTTTGCAATAAATACTTTTTTAGCAGCATCAAGAATATCTTTTTCTGTATTTCTTTTTTCCATCTGACGCTAATTTATCTTTTTTTCAACTTTTTGAAAAGTTGGTTCGAGTTTCTTTTTAAGCAAATTCATATCAGAACTTACCTTATGCTCGAGAACTCAGGCATAAATCTGCGTAGTTGCAATCTTAGTGTGTCCCAGAAGCTTTGAGACCGTTTCTATCGGCACACCGTTAGAAAGCGTTATCGTAGTGCCAAAGGTATGGCGAGCCATATGGAAAGTAAGGTTCTTTTTTTACGGGATAAATCTATAATTTCTTTAAGACAGGTGTTAAGATCTTATCAATAATTAGCACTTCTAAACTCATTAAAAAGCAAATAATTAAGTAATCAAAAATGATTTTACAGCGCATCCTTCATAGTTTTACAGGTTGTGATAAGTTATTTTTCGAAATTGCTTTTGCCTTAAAGTGTCATTTACATACATCATTCTTTCTGTCCAATTTCCTGCTTTATCAGACTTTACATACTTATATGTTTTAATACTCGAACGGCGCCCGTTTGAATATTCATAAAATCCTTTTACAACTCTATTTTGTTTATCAAAAAACAGACTATCTAAACCACGATATTCACCTTTCCCGTTTTCATAAGTTTTCAATACAGGATTACCATTTTCGTCTGTAGTTTCAGTAAATTGCCAAGAAATTTGATTTTCTGAGTTTAGTGAAGCTTCAACTTTTAATCCATTTGAATTTATATAAACGCTGTCTCTACTCGGTTCTGTCTCACCCTGTTCGTAATATTCGGCTCCAATAAGCTTCATTTGATTGTCGTACTTACGATAGAATCTTAAAATTGTATCCTTTTCTTGCCCAATCCAATAAATATTAATCGAATTCCCGTTTTTGTCAAAATTTTCTATTGTCGCTGAATTGAAGATTATAGAGTCATTTCGTAGGTCAAAATTTTCCTCTTTGACTGAAGCGATTTCAAGTTGATTTTTTGACTTATTGTCAATTTCTTTTTTGTTACTCTTTCCTTCTTTACAAGAAGTTAAGGCAATTAAAACAAC
>JBCCOJ010000097.1:0-11370 GCA_039025415.1 Bacteroidota bacterium
AGATTTTTTATAATCTGGGTGAGCTTAAGCTTATCCCCTACTATATTGTTTGGAATATTTTCATCACAAATAACCTGAAATTTCAGTCCTTTTTCTTTGGCTCTTAGGCTAAAATGTGATTTAATATTCTCTAAAAAGATTGATAGACTAAATTTACTCTGAACGACCTTCATCTTACCAGATTTAATTTTATCAAAATCCAATAAATCGTTTATTAGTCCCATTAAGTGCTCACTTGAGTATTTTAAGGCCTTTAGATTGTCAGCCTGCTGGGGTAGATAGTCTTCAATGAGCATAATATTTGAAATACCGGTCACTGCATTGAGTGGTGTTCTAATTTCATGGGACATGGTAGATAAAAATTCATCCTTGGATTTAGCCGCCTCCTTTAATTTAATTTCAGAGTCTTTCAAGGCCGTAACATCAATAATGGTTCCTATATATCCAGTCGCCTTGTAGTTTTTGTCTCTAATTAGTTTTGTCTTTACCTCAAACCAGTAGCGTTTTTTTAGGATTTTATGCTTGAAAATAAATTTGACCTCTTCACCTTTTGCGGAGAATAGATTATTGATTTTTTCATCTTTGTCATCATTCTTCGAAATCAAAAAATCCCTATAGTTTTTACCCAATGATTCACTAATGGGAATTCCGGTATATGCCGTCCAAGAATTATTCAAAAACGTAAAGTTACCCTTGAGGTCGGTTTCAAAAATAACACCATTGACATTATCAACGATGTTCTCTAGTTTCGCCATGGTATCGTCACGCTCTGCCTTAATCTTTTGATTGGCAATAAATAGCTCTCTTGAGCTTTCTTCTAAAATATGCTCGGCATGCTTTATATCCTTATCAAAGTTTTTGAATGCTTTGTTAATATGAAATACAAAATCTGCATATTTCGGGTCATCCAAAATATCTTGTCCAAATCTTTTAATTTGACGTCTTAACAACCTATGTAAGTCCTGTTCTAACATTCGCTTAGGGTAGTTACGGTCATTGTCTGATTATGTAATTCACAAGGTGAAAATTTCTCAAATGGGGCAATTTCGCCATAAGAGTAAAATCCAGTTATGGAAGCTTTTTTACCAATAGTTTCTTTAACGGCTTCTACTTCTTCTTCTACCATTTGTTTCATTACTAAACGCCTACCAACACAACTAATTAAAATTGCCAATTCTGTTTCACAGTTCAGCGTTTGGTTTGCCAATATTGCGGAATCCTCAGCACCGTCAATTAATCTGTCAATATTGGATTTCATTAGCCTTACATAAGAATTTTCTGTAATATTCCCAGCAAAGGTCAAACTTTGGTCCGCCTCATTTACGCCCAGAATAGTCCTGACAATTGGTCTATTATTTTCATGGCAACGCATACTTAAAGGAAACAACAAAGCAGAAAGAGGTAAGTTCTTGGCCTGCTCGCCTAAAAACGATTTATACAAATTAAGAGCCGGCATACCATCAAGTTCATATAAGACATTCTTTTTGGATTTAGTAACCATTCTTTCAATGCCAAAACTGTCCCAACCACCTTTTGAGCCATAGCCTACACTTAAATCTTTTCCGTATAAACCAAGACCTACGACCGTTTTGTCGGCTATTTGGTCATTAGCAATCACAAACGTCTTTTTAAAATCTGCACCGTCTCCAGCAAGACCTCCGGTAATACTAACATTTGAAAATTTTGACTTTAAACCAGAAACCAAATCGGCGCCATTAACGTTTAGGCCATCACTAAAAATAAGCACATGCTTTAAGTCATTTCCCATTAGTTCTGTAGCTATTTTTTGACCTCTATCAAAGCTGCAATCACTGCTCTTTATGTCGAAGGAAACCAATTTACTCTTTGTGGTTTCAAATTGAATTGCTGTAAGTGAAATGGTTTTATCTTCAACCGAGACATTAGATATTTCCCCGGCAGTTGAACAACCTGCAATTAAAGTTTTTGGAAACTGGCGTTTTAAAGTATCAACAACGGCTTGAGTCGCCTTAAAATCAGGCGATGCAAAAACCAGACATAAGTCACAATTGATGTTGAGTGCATCAATAGCTTTAAGCCATGTCCCCTCTTTCAAGGAAAGTTGCTGTACGTTCATAATTTGCTAGTTTGGGGCAGCGAAAATGTATTTCATCGAATATATTTGCGCTTTGGCGAATTTATAACAAATTATTCAACTAAACAAATTTTGCCGAATCTTTCAATAAAATGACGTAATAACACCCTATTAAAATACCTAATGAAAGGAATTAGGTGCATTCGGAATCTAAATCTAAAAGCACTTCATTTTTTTAGCTAAGTGCAATTTAGTAATGTATTGACTTAGGATAACCCTCAGTCTTTAAAGCCCTGCTTTACGTGACTCCCATCGCAAAACGGCTTATTTTTAGAGACACCGCATCTGCAAAATGCAGTTGTATTCTTTTGAAATTCTTGCTTCCCATCATAATGGGTTAATTGAATATCACCATGAACTAAAATTGGTCCATCCTTAAGAATCTCAATCTGAGTACCAATTGTTCTGTCTCTTGATTTTTTTCACCGTTCAAATAGTAGCTCAAAGCACCAGAGGGACAAACGCTGACTTGATTTATCAATTCATCTGTACTGGCCGCATCAATTTTAATCCAAGGTTTTTCCTTTGGCTTAAAAACCTCACCCAAACCTCTAACACATATCCCTGAGTGTATGCAGGATTTCGGCTTCCAAACAATAGTTACCTCTCCATTACTATACTCCTTTATGTTTTCCATGTTCTTTAAATTTACGATCGGATTGACACAGCAATCAATAGTTCTAACCTAAAGGTACAGATTTTGTCATAAATTTTAAGGAAAGGCTTGCTGACTATTAATCCTTATTTTTGTTTAAACTGAAACGTCAATACCTTGAATGATTTTAAAAACAGCAAAAAATTTGCTGAGCAACAAGATTTAACTGACCCCTTATCACATTTCAGGCAGCAATTTCATATCCCAAAGGATGATGAGGGCAATGAGTTAATCTATATGACAGGCAACTCACTTGGTCTCCAACCAAAAATCACAAAAGATTTTATAAATCAAGAACTTGAGGATTGGTCAAAACTTGGCGTTGACGGGCATACCCATGGTAAAAATGCCTGGCTGGACTACCATAGTTTTTTAACCAAATCCATGGCAGAAATTGTGGGTGCTAAATCCCTGGAAGTTATCGTTATGAATTCATTGACGGTAAATCTTCACTTAATGTTGGTTAGTTTTTACAAGCCAACCTCAAAACGATATAAGATTTTGATTGAGGCCGATGCCTTCCCCAGTGACAAATATGCGATGGAATCACAACTACGCCACCACGGTTATAACGACAAGGACGGTTTGATTCTATGGAAAGCCAAAGACGGTGAAGATTTGGCAAATTATGAGGATTTAGAAACTATATTAAAAACAAAGGGTGAAGAAATTGCCTTAATAATGATTGGAGGAGTCAATTATTATACTGGTCAATTTTTCGACCTCAAACGAATAACGGAACTTGGTCATAGCTATGGCTGCAAGGTTGGTTTTGATTGTGCCCACGGTGCAGGAAATGTGCAGCTTAATTTACATGATTCTGGAGCCGATTTTGCTGTTTGGTGTACTTATAAATATTTAAATTCAGGACCAGGGAGTCTAGCTGGTGCCTTTATACATGAAAGACACGCCCACCGCAGAGACCTCAACCGATTTACGGGTTGGTGGAGCCACAATAAAGAAACACGTTTTAAAATGCGCGACGAGTTTGACCAACTAGCTGGTGCCGAAGGTTGGCAACTTAGCAACCCCCCTATTCTTTCAATGGCTGCAATTCGGGCGTCTTTAGAAGTATTTAAAGAGGCTGGTTTTGAAAATCTATGCAAAAAATCAAAGAGATTAACAGGTTATTTCGCATTTTTAATCAATGAATTGAATAATGAGGACATTAAAATAATTACCCCGGAGAATCCTAGCGAACGTGGTTGTCAACTTTCGATAAAAGTGAAAAATGCCAACAAAAGCCTACATGACAAATTAACTGCTTCAGATATTGTTACAGATTGGCGCGAACCTGATGTCATAAGATGTGCACCTGTACCGCTTTACAATTCATTTCAAGATGTTTATGAATTTGTAGAAAGATTAAAAATAGTGTTATGAGCAAAGAACAACAGAATGTACTTATCATCGGAGCGGGTCTATGCGGTAGCCTTCTCGCTCTGCGCCTTGGACAAAGAGGTTATAATGTCACCGTTTATGAAATGCGTCCCGATTTGCGAAAAACAGATATTTCGGCAGGACGTTCGATTAATTTAGCGTTTTCAGACAGGGGGAATAAAGCCATGAAAATGGTTGGATTAGAGGATAAAGTCAAGAAACTTTGTATCCCAATGCACGGGAGAATGCTGCATGACCGCGAAGGGAATACAATAATGTCAAATTATAGTGGTCGGCAGCACGAATATATCAACTCCATCTCAAGACAAGATTTAAATGCGTTGCTTTTAAATGAAGCAGAAAAACACGAAAAAGTAACGATTCATTTTAGTAAGAAGTGCCACTCTGTGGACTTTGAAAAAACAACCGCCACATTTGAAGACCTAGATACCAAAACTAAATTTATTGAAGACGCAGACTGTATTATAGCTACAGATGGCGCGGGTTCGGCTTTGCGCAGAAGTTATTTTTTAGAAAGAAAATTCTTATTTAGTTTTTCGCAAGAGTATTTAACCCATGGCTATAAAGAGCTATCTATTTTACCAACCCCAGATGGCGGTTATAAAACATTCAAAAATGCGCTTCATATTTGGCCAAGAGGTGATTTTATGATAATTGCGTTACCCAATTTGGATGGTAGCTTTACGGTAACACTTTTTTTGAGTTACGACGAGGGAGAATACAACTTCAATAATCTAATCACGCCAGAAATGATAACTGAGTTCTTTAAAAAAGAATTTCCAGATGCTCTTGAGTTAATGCCTAATTTGGTTGAAGACTTCTTTGAGAACCCCACTGCGCCATTAGGTACCGTTAAATGTTCACCTTGGTATTTTAAAGGAAATACCCTTTTAATGGGAGACTCCGCCCACGCCATTGTACCCTTTTATGGTCAGGGCATGAATGCTTCTTTTGAAGACGTGGTTGAATTTGATAAGGTGCTTGATATGGGATTAGACAATTGGGAATCTGTATTTAAAACCTTCCATAAAAACAGGAAACCAGATACTGATGCCATAGCAGATTTGGCCATCGATAATTTTCATGAAATGAAAGACCATGTTGGTCAAGACCTATTTCAGAAAAAACGACAAATTGAAATGGACCTAGAAAAGGAATTCCCAGAAGATTATTCGTCAAAATATAGTTTAGTTACCTTTAATGAAGATATTGGGTACAGAGAAGCCATGCTAAGGGGAAGAGCTCAAGACAAGGCAATTTTGAATATGCTCGCTGATAAAGAAATATCTCCTCAAACCAATATTAGTACGATTTTGAAAAAAGTAAAAAAAGAAACCAAGAGAATTTTGGAAGATGATAAGGTTGCTGGATTAAATTAAAATCCAACCAACTCAGTTTGCAATTTTGTATTTGACAAAGGAATAGAGAAATTTTTTTATCTATTGTTAATATTAATAAACGACTCCCCTACGCCCAAGTAAGAGTCCCTCTCCGCCCGCTTGCGGAAGGTTAGGAGGGGCTTTTCTTATATGAAAACCGTAACACCCCGTGGCGCCTATCCCCACGTAAAACAAGTTGGTAATTTCATTTTCGTCTCCGGTACGAGCTCACGCCGTCCAGATAATAGTATTGCCGGTGTGGACATCATCGATGAAATGGGAACCAAAAAACTAGATGCCTACACCCAAACCCAGGAGGTTCTAAAAAACATTGAGCGAAATTTAAAGACCGTTGGTGCCACCTTAAAAGACGTAGTTGACGTGACTTCCTTTTTAGTAAACATGAACGATTTCGCAGACTATAATAAAGCATACGCCGAATTTTTTGATAAGCAGACTGGCCCGACAAGAACCACTGTGGCAGTGCATCAATTACCTCATCCTGATTTGATGGTGGAGATTAAAGTAATGGCATACAAAAAAATGGAGTAAACATAATATGGAAAGTATCTGAACATTTTTCAATATCTTAAACCTGACCCTTCATTAAAATATTATTTATTGAACTTGTGAACATAAAGAATTTCATAAACGGCGAATTCGCAAATCCATCGAGCAAGCAGTGGCTGGACAATTACAATCCGTCAAGCGGGGAAATATACGGGCAGATTCCAAATTCCAATAAAGCCGATATCGAAAAGGCATATCAAAGTGCTAAAGCCGCATTTAATTCATGGTCACAAACCACTTTAGACGAACGTAGTAGGGTTCTCATCAAAATTTCAGAATTGCTTGAAAAAAATATTGAGCATTTTGCCGAAGCAGAAAGTATTGATAATGGTAAACCAATCACTTTAGCCAAAAGTGTAGATATCCCAAGAGCTGCAAGTAATTTCAGATTTTTTGGTAATGCCATAACCCAATTTGCTAGTGAAAGCCACGATAGCGTAGGTCAAAATGCCATTAACTATACCTTAAGAAAACCTCTTGGAGTGGTTGGCTGTATCTCGCCATGGAATCTTCCGCTTTACTTGTTTACCTGGAAAATTGCCCCGGCCATAGCCGCTGGTAATTGTGTAATCGCGAAGCCAAGTGAAGTTACGCCAATGACGGCGTTCTTACTTGGCAAAATCTGCAATGAGGCAGGATTACCAAAAGGGGTTTTAAATATTGTTCACGGCCTTGGGACAACGGCAGGTCAAGCTATTATTGAACATCCCAGCGTCAAAGCTATTTCCTTTACCGGTGGAACCAATACCGGGGCTCACATTGCCAAAGTTGCCGCACCCATGTTCAAAAAATTATCTCTTGAACTAGGTGGGAAAAACCCAAATATCATTTTCGCTGACTGTGATTATAATGAAATGCTTGAGACCACAGTGCGTTCATCATTTGCAAATCAAGGTCAAATCTGTCTCTGCGGAAGTAGAATTTTTGTTGAAGAAGGCCTATACGATCGATTTAAAATCGATTTCGTAAAACGGGTGAAGCAGTTAAAGGTTGGTCACCCATCCCGAACTGAGACAAATATTGGGGCGCTGGTTTCAAAATCACACTTAGAAAAAGTAAAAGATTACATCAATATCGCCAAAACCGAAAATGGAAAAATACTCTGTGGCGGAAACGAAGTCAATCTTAAAGGCTATGAAAACGGCTATTATCTCGAGCCCACAGTAATCGAGGTAGAAAATAATGATTGTAGGGTAAATCAAGAGGAAATTTTTGGGCCCGTAGTAACCATAATGCCATTTAAAACAGAAAAAGAAAGTTTAGATTTAGCCAACAATGTAAAATACGGTCTTTCGGCTACCTTATGGACCAATGACCTAAATCGAATCATGAGAATGACCAATAAAATCGAAGCTGGAATTATTTGGGTTAACACCTGGATGATGCGCGACCTTCGCACGCCTTTTGGAGGCGTTAAAGCAAGTGGTGTTGGACGTGAAGGCGGTTTTGAAGCGTTGAGATTTTTTACCGAACCTAAGAATGTTTGTATAAAATCCTGGCCTGAACCACCCCAATAAAGAGAGTAAAAATAGTTATACTGTCATGCTGAACTTGATTAAGCATCTTATATAGGATTAAAACAAGAACTAAAAGATTCCCGCTTTCGCGGGAAATATTATGGATTTAGAACTAAACAACAAAAAAGCACTAGTCTGTGGTAGCACCGCCGGCATTGGTAAAGCAACTGCCCTCGCCCTCGCCAAGGAGGGCACAACTGTGACACTTTTGGCTAGAAATGAAGAGAAATTAAAAGCCGTACTAAAAGAACTACCAAAACATCGCAACCACAATTATATTGTTGCTGATTTTTCCAATCCAAATGACTTGAAAGTAAAAATCGAGGAATACCTTACTAAAAATGAGGGTTTTCACGTTCTTATAAACAATACAGGTGGGCCAGCGGGAGGACCAGTTTTCTCAGCAAAAATCGATGAATTTGAAAAGGCATTTACTCAACATCTGAAGTGTAATCATATTTTGGCCCAGTCAGTTGTACCTTTCATGAAAAACCAAGATTATGGACGTATTATAAATGTAATATCCACATCGGTAAAACAACCCTTGGACGGTCTTGGAGTTAGCAATACGATTCGAGGTGCAGTCGCCAATTGGAGCAAAACCATGGCCAACGAGCTTGGACAATTTGGAATCACCGTAAATAATGTTTTACCCGGAGCTACTGGTACTGAACGTTTAACAGAAATCATCAAAAATAAATCCAATAAAACTGGAAAAAGCGAAGAGGAGGCGACTTCTGCAATGAAAAATGCTATTCCGGCAAAGCGATTTGCACAACCTGAGGAATTAGCTGACGCTATTACATTTTTAGCCAGCGCCAGAGCAGCCTATATTAATGGCATCAATCTCCCCGTTGACGGTGGCCGGACGAAATCGTTGTAGGCCCCCTCTAACTCCCCCAGAGGGGGAGAACTAATTCGCCGATAAAGTTCATATCATATCTGAAATAAAATATAACTCTTTGAGTTTCTAAAACCAAATGGGACTTTGTATATTAGTCATATTAATAGATTAAAAACGAAGACTTTTACCCACCCGAGTAAGAGTCCCTCCCCTCTGGGGAGGTTAGGAGGGGCTTTTTCTCATGAGCAAACTAGTTACACCTGTAAATCTCAAAGCCTGGATTGAAAAACACCGACATCTACTAAAACCACCTGTTGGAAACAAAGTTGTTTGGAAAGATGGTGATTTTATCGTGATGGTAGTTGGCGGCCCGAATAGTCGTCAAGATTACCATTATAACGAAACCCCTGAATTCTTTTATCAGGTTGAAGGAGATATTGTATTAAAAGTCATAGAAGACGGTAGGCCAAAAGATATTCACATTAAAGAAGGTGAAATCTTTTTATTACCCCCAAAAATCCCACATTCGCCTCAACGAGGAGAAAATACGGTGGGAATAGTGATAGAATATCCAAGACCAAAAGGTATTAAAGACAAATTAATTTGGTATTCTGATGAGACCAGCGAGGTCGAATATCAGGAAGAGTTTACACTGGATAATATTGAGACTGATATGCCCGCAATTTTTGATCGATACAAAAGTTTCAAGAAAAAACAGACCTCTCACGGTTAAGCTTGGATTGTATCATAAATTGTACAGGTTACGACAAAATTTAATTTTACCTAAAATGAAAAACGAGTGATAATCTCACATCTATTAAAGAGGTTTTCCATATAGTCATAATAAGATGAATGAAAACAGCCAAAATAGTTCCTCACCTTCGGAAGGGTCGGGTGGGGCTAAACTGAGAATAAATGGTCACTCACACCTTCTTCCCTATCCGGAGGAAATCCCTCAGTTTATGAAAGATAAGGGCATTTTCTGGGTTGATAAAGACCGAAAATATATGCTACAGAAAGACTGGAACCGACCAATCACCGATTCCAGTTTCTTTTTAAACGAAAAACTGGCATGGATGGAGCGTTTTAACTTAGACCATGCCGTAGTTCTCAATCTTTCACAACTTTACGGCAATGGATTGAGACTTGAGGAAATGAAGCAGGCGCTTAGGTTCCAGAATGATTTCAATTCTAGAATCCAACATGACAATCCCAGTAAATTCACCTGTGGATTTGTAGTACATCCAGGATTTGTTCGCGGCGCTTGTTGGGAAATAGAGCGCTGTGTTGAAGAATTAGGCCTTCAACTTCTATGTCTACCAACCCATTACATGGATACTATTGGTACTTGGCGTTGTATTTTTGATGAAGAAAACGAACCCATTTTTGAACTCGCCAATAATTACAATCTTGCAGTCGAAATTCATCCCTATGACGGCGAGAAATTTATAAAATTAGAAAACACAGCTTGGCGATTTCATCTGATTTGGATGTTAGCACAATGCGCCGACGCCTATCACTTTTTAACCCTTAACGGTTATCAGGACAGGTATCCAAACATGAGAACTTGCTTTGCTCACGGTGGGCAATTAGCTCAGATTAATCTGGGCCGACGTGTCCAAGGTTTTGATGGACGCCCTGATTTATTTGAAGGTAAAAGCCACCCAAGAAAGGCGGTTGGTCATCCAAATATCTTTTTTGACACTTTGGTTCACGATACCGGCGGTTTGCAGTTACTGATTAAAAATCAAGGCTCAAGACAAGTATTGATGGGGCTTGATGACCCTTATCCTCTTGGGGAAATGGAAAGCGCCAAACAGTCTTCATATCCTGGAAAAATCTTGGATTTAGCTATAGAACGGAATATTATTTCTGAACAGGAAAAATCTGAGATATGGGAAGATAACGTCATTCAATGGCTTTGCGGCAATGACCAAGACGCCAAAAATAAATTAAGACAAAGAATTTTGAATACATAAACTATGTATTTTATTTCAGAACAATTAGACGACTACATCGTCTCACATTCTCAAGATGAACCTGAACTCCTAAAAAAACTCACTCGGGAAACCCATCAAAAAATACTACAGCCCATCATGTCCAGTGGCCCGTATCAAGGGCGTGTATTAAGCATGATTTCAAATTTGATTAAGCCAAAGACCATTTTAGAAATTGGGACCTTTACTGGCTACGCCACACTCTGTCTTGCCGAAGGGCTAACGGAGTACGGAGAAATCCACACCATAGATATCAATGAAGAATTGTATGATTTTCAACGAAAATTTTTTGATGACTCAATTTACGGGAAACAAATTCACCAACATTTGGGAAATGCTCTTGATATTCTGCCGAAATTAGATGAGACTTTTGATTTAATTTTCATTGATGCCGATAAACCCAACTACAGCAATTATTTTCAGTTGGTCATTGAAAAATTAAATAAGGGAGGCATCATAATTTCAGATAATGTGTTGTGGCATGGAAAAGTAGTTGAGCCAATAAAAGAAGATGATATTTCGGCCAAGGCAATTATTGATTATAATACGCTTTTGAAAGAGGATAAGCGCGTTGAAACCGTGGTCTTACCTATAAGGGATGGATTAACGATTAGCAGGAAACTATAAAACAATTTTAGCCTGATGAAAAGATATATATTAATGATTGTTATTTCATTAAAGGTTGGTTTATGCTTTGGACAAAACTATCGATTTAACAAATTGGTTGGAACTAAATTTTCGACGGAATACTTTCCAAATCAAAAACATGAAAATCTTTTTAACTCTGAAGACTACTCCTATTACATGCAGATATACACTTTCAATGATTCGGTCTTTTCAAGAATTTTTGACACTAAAAACAAGATAACACACAATTTTTACTGCAAGGATAAA
>JBCCOJ010000098.1:0-11361 GCA_039025415.1 Bacteroidota bacterium
AATCCACATTGTTTTCGAACAATGAAATGGAAAAAGCGACCATTTCATCTACCGAAAGTGTTTTTTTGGTATCGATATAATCCGTCTCACGAATCATCTGCACCACTTCCTCAAACTGCTTGTTGTTCTCGATTTGCTTCTTACGGATTTCCCTTTCGTTGATTTTGACAATCTGTTCTTCAGGGGTACAGTCTGCCATTTTTCTATCTGCTAAAGGTGCTGAATGTGTAGTCGATTCACTTTTCGATTTTTCAACAATCTTCACAAAGACTTCTTTTTGTCTGTATGTTTCAGGATGGAAAACGATACCATTTAAAAATCCATTTTCTTTTGCGGAATTGTATGTTTCTAATTCCTCGGAATAGGTTTCTAAGACATCGTTATATTCCTCTGTTAGTTGTTCTTCAGAATAATCATAATGTTGATATTCTTCCTTGATAGCCTCTATTGTTGGTTCAATAGGAAGTTCAATGATTTCAACATCATTTAGAAGATATACTTTCAATCCACTATTCTCCAGTTGTGCGATGATAAGCTGATTTAATTCTTCGTTTGCCCAATACTTTTGTATCTCCGGAATAAGAAGAATTTTTTCTTTCTTTGATTTCTCAATCAGGTTCAAGAATGACCTACTTTTCTTCGACTCGTAACAAGCGGATTTTGTACATACCATTTTACCATCCCCGAACAGATTACCTTGATTTGCTGCATTGAATGGACATTCATTACAAGCTCCAGCTTTTACAATCAATTTCTTGTCCGCTACATCAAAAGGTGCTTTTTCTAAATCAAAGGTCTGGTCTTTAATCATTCTGTTAACTTGATGGGCATTGAAATCTTCGCCCATAGTTTCAAGCATCATTTGCTGTTCTTCTGGCTCAAATAGTGCAACTCCAATTCCTAGAGAAATGGTCATATCTCCATTGCGTATAAAGTGCTTAAACCCTTCTATAAGTCCAGCCAATTTTAAACGCTGTCTTATGAAATTATCACTTCGTCCCAATCGTTTTGCAATTTCGGATGGTGCATATTTCTCGCTCAGAAAGGCAATTGCTTCTGCTTCTTCGGTCGGTTCTACATCCTGTCGCTGAAGATTTTCGATGATTTGAATTTCTAGGACATCATTGTTCTTATACGTTCTCACGATACAGGGTATCGTTTTCTTGTTGGCTAACTTACTGGCACGAAACCTACGTTCGCCCATCACGATGATATACTCTTTTCCAGATTTACGGACAGTAATAGGTTGAAGTACACCATGCTTTTTGACACTTTCGGAAAGCTGTTGCAATAATGCTTCGTTGAATGTCTTTCGTGGTTGCATTGGGTCAGGAATGACCTTATCAATGCTTAGGTTCTGAAATTGAAGTCCAATTGCTTTTTGGGTCAATCTTTCTTTGACTTCCTTTTTAACGGCTGTACTCGCCTTACCGTTTCTACTTGTGGCACTTGCTTTTGTTGTCATAATACTTAAATTTTAGATTAAACAATATTTAAGCAGAACCCAAACGGAAGATAAAATCTTGGCTCAAAAGGAAACGGAATAAATGAGTAGGGGAAGAAGTGTTGGCTTTATGCCGTAGTCTTTTGATGGAAGTATTTTACGAGTTTAAATTGCGGGGATATTGTATGCTAATAAACTCCACCCTCACAAAGAAATAAGGCTAAAATTTGGGCAAAATCTATTATCCAAATAGAAGTTTCATAAAGATTATAAACAACTGTAGACATTTGAAGTCAAAATAAATGAGACTCTATAAATAACAAGATGTTGTACCTATGTTGTACCTAAATGAAAATTGTTAGTTTTTTTAACAAAAAAAGCCGAAGATTGCTCTTCGGCTTTTGTACAGGCGGCGAGACTCGAACTCGCACACCTCGCGGCATTAGATCCTAAGTCTAACGTGTCTACCAATTCCACCACGCCTGCATTTCAATATTTTAACACTATAAATTAGGTTAAATCCTAAGTCTAGCGTGTCTACCAGTTCCACCACATCCGCTCAGGCTGATAATAAATCGTTTTTAATTTTTATCAGGGTGCAAATATAAAATTTTATTGTGCTATGAAAACAAGATTTTAATAAAATTTAGCGAGCCGTCAAGTTTTCTGAGAAAACGACCAAAGTATCGGTGCCAGTACCAGTTAAACGTTGTACAAAGACTTCAACAAAATCATCTGTTTCCATTGTAACCACCGTATTTATAGAAATCGATTGTATTTCGGTATTGCTAGTTATTTGGACTAAGGTATCCGAATCGTCTACAACCACGCCATTCTTGGCAATTAAAAAGGTGTAAAAATCACCAACTGCATTAGCTACTCGAACTGATAAAGATGCTGCAAGTTGAAAATTACGGGTTTTTTGACCTTCATAAATGAGCCTATTGTTTTCAGTATTTGATCTAAACCTAAAAAGTTCAGTGTTATCAAATGTACCACCACCTTCAATTTCCACAGCTGTACCGTCAGTTATGGATTGCGTAAAACCTGTGGTTAGAGCTGCAGTACTGAAGAAATTAGCAGTAGCCTGCTCATCGGTTTCTGTTGGTATACCAGAGCTTTCTACAGTCCAATTAGTGGTAAAATTAAAACCATCATAACTTCCAGTTGTATAGCCGTCAATCAAAGTACCATCTCCAACAAAACTCAAACCAGACAATTTCGCCTCATTGGTAATAGTTGGGTTTGCGCTAACATCAATACCAGTTTCCCCGCTATCTGTTTCTATTCTACCTCCGTTTATTTGGAGATTATCAAAGGTTCCTGTTAGCGTAGCAAAAGTTCCAGAATTTGAAGCGGTCCAAAACACATTGCTTACAAAAAACGAAGAAATATCAGAAACATCGAAACCATCACTATTGCTTACATATTGTGTTATGCTAAAAAAAGCGGTCCCCAAGTCACTTAAAGACCCCATACTACTTCCCCCGCTAAAAATTGTACTATTAACTAAAAAAGTCTCAGTACCGCTACCACTTATATCAAATATTTGTTGACCATTACCTGCAATGGTCATATTCCGTAAGGCTCCAGCAGAGCCTTGAAAAAGGGTGCTACCTGAATTATTGAATAAAATATCTTCAGTCGAATCCACGCCTTCTACGTAGGCGCCATTTAAATCAATTGGAAAATCAACTAAAATAGTTCCATTGATTTCATATAAGAAATCGGTGTTCAATTCATAGGTTGAGCCTCCACCCGCGGTTAACTCATCTGCCAAATCTGAAATCGATTGAACAAGCTTATAATTTGTTCTTTTATTATTTGCGGCTATAGTTTGCCAACCATTTTGATAATACTGAAAGGATTCCAGCGTTGTATCATACACCAATAAACCTTGGGCTGGACTCACGATGGCCTCTCTTTGGGCGGTGGTCATCCTAGGTGCTAAAAATCCACTATCGGTTGAAGATACATCAAGCGCCGATGACGGGTCTGGGGTCTCAGTATCAATTCCAACTTGAGCAAACAAAAAACAATTGGCAAGCAATATAAAAGCAATTGAGTAAAACGTTTTCATAGTTTACGGGGTTTTATTGTTGAAAATTAGCGATTTATATCTTCAAATACAAGACTTTAGTTTCCAAATCATTATAATTTAATTCAGATATGCACTTAAACGACGACTAGTACCAGCGTTTTCGATTGATTTATCATTCTGGCTTCTTACTAAATTTGTATTTTTACAAGACAATAAAAAAATACTGTGCAAGAAATACAAACCTACCTCAGCGAGCATAAAGACCGCTTTCTCGCCGAACTAATTGAACTACTCAAAATACCATCAGTTAGTGCCGACCCTGCTTTTAAGGATAATGTATTTCAAACTTCAGAGGTGATAAAAACACGTTTGCAGGAAGCCGGTTGTGAGCACGTCGAAATTTGCCCCACAGATGGTTTTCCGATTGTATACGGTGAAAAAATAATCGACGATAAGCTTCCCACGGTCTTAGTTTACGGCCATTATGATGTGCAGCCAGCCGACCCGGTTGAACTTTGGCATTCACCACCTTATGAGCCAGTTATCAAAAAAACAGAGTTGCACCCAGAAGGCGCCATTTATGCTCGAGGGGCTTGTGACGATAAAGGGCAAATGTACATGCACGTTAAGGCTATGGAGTTTATGACCAAGACCAATCAACTGCCTTGCAATGTGAAGTTTATGATTGAAGGGGAAGAGGAAGTCGGAAGTGTAAATCTTTCAACGTTTGTAAAGGAAAATCAAGATAAATTGAAAAATGACGTTATTTTGATTTCAGATACTGGAATGATTGCCAAGGATATACCATCAATCACCACTGGACTGCGTGGGCTAAGTTATGTCGAAGTAGAAGTTACTGGGCCTAATCGTGATTTGCACTCAGGGCTTTATGGTGGTGCCGTTGCAAACCCAATAAATATCTTAACCAAAATGATTGCCTCATTACAAGATAACGACAATCATATAACTATCCCAGGGTTTTATGATAAGGTAAAAAACTTATCAGCCGAAGAACGTGCAGAAATGGCAAAGGCACCTTTCAACTTAGAAAATTATAAGAAGGCGTTAGACATTGAGGCCGTATACGGCGAAAAAGGTTACACCACCAACGAGCGAAATTCCATTAGACCAACTCTAGACGTCAACGGCATTTGGGGTGGTTATATTGGTGAAGGTGCAAAAACCGTAATTGCCAGTAAAGCTTACGCTAAAATTTCAATGCGACTGGTTCCTAGCCAAGATTGGAAAGAGATTACTGATTTGTTTAAGAACCATTTTGAAGCTATTGCCCCAAAAGGCGTAAAGGTGAAAGTAACGCCACATCACGGTGGTCAAGGCTATGTTACACCAATTGACAATATTGGTTATCAAGCCGCATCGATGGCCTATGAAAATAGTTTTGGCAAAAAGCCTATTCCCCAACGAGGTGGTGGCAGTATCCCGATTGTATCCCTTTTCGAGGAAGAATTAAAAAGCAAGACCATTTTAATGGGCTTTGGTCTAGATAGTGATGCCATCCATTCACCAAATGAGCATTTCGGACTGTGGAATTATTATAAAGGTATTGAGACCATCCCGTTGTTTTACAAATACTTTACGGAATTGAAAAATGCGTAAAATTTAAAACAAAATAGGATTTTAAGTAAACGTATTGAAAAGCATGAATTAAGTTTCCAACAAATGAATAAAACACATTCAGCATCATATTAATAAATATGATGTGTTATGACCATAACTTTCATATAAAGCGTATATAATTAAAGAGGGAAACCTCTCAATCTAAACGCTGTATTACATAGCTAAAATTAGATACATCACAAGAACTGCCCGTGGTTTGATTTGCTCTTGTATAGGCCATTCTTAATTTTGCGCCATTAGTAAGAAACGTTCCTAGTTGAAAAAGCAGGATTGATTCACTAACATTTGTCACTCTACCACTACCTCGTACCAATGGTATTGATTTTTGAAAAATAACAATATCATCACCATCACCGGCAATATCATTAGCGCCAATATCCAGTTGAATAACAATAACGCCGTTGCCATTATTTGGATCAGCATCAAATTGAAGTCTCAATAAAATTGTATCACCTAAAGTAATTGGGGTTATCCTATTACCGGAGGAATCAAACAAGTCTGACGCGCTATACCCAGTAGGTGCAAAACTTTCTATAATTGCATCGCTGGCATCATTCTCAAAGTCCAATTCTATATTTGTGAAATTTGAAAAATCTGTCAAATCTGGTGAATTGACAAAAGGCAAATTAATAGAATAATCTCCATCAATTAAGGACACCCAACCGCTCCTCTTCTTCGTACTCTGCCCTATTATACGCCATGAGCTACCGTTCCAAAAGTAAAATCCTGGCAATACGTCGCTTTCTGGATTACCTGTATTGGACGTGTTTGTATTGTAAACCATCAAACCTTCATAAGTCATATCCAATGTTTCTGTGCCCAACGTGTCATCATTTATATCATCTAAAGAAACTTTGTTAATTAAAACACCCGCATCACTTCCATCAATGTGGAGCGAGGTTGCAGGTAAAGGGTTTTCAATATTAATACCGACTTGAGCCGATAGGTAATTTGATATTAAAAAAGATACAATTGAAAAGTACTTTATGACTTTCATGATTATAGGTTTTTTAAGTAACTAGAATTAATTTATTCTAGGTGCAATTCAATATTTACAAAATTAAAAATTCTTTAAATAAACTTATTCAAATTTTGTGAACTTGCTAATCACTTAATTAGAAAAACGAATTAATGTTCAACGCTTAACTTATCTACAGAATAGGTAAGTCAGAATTAAAAATAAAATTGCCGTTAAAAATAAAAAGTTTAGTCTTTAACAAACTTCAAAATAGCAGTTTTTCCTTCTGAGTTAAACTTGAAAAAATAGATACCCTCAGAAAACATTTTGATATCCAATTTTGTTTGTCCATTCACAATTGTTTCTTGTTGAAGCCTTCCGAAAGCATCAAATATCGACAATGCAATATCGTTTGTCATATTAGAATCAACCATTACAAAATTCTCACTTGGATTAGGATACATTCTTATATCTTCTGAAGCAAAATGTTCTAAATGAAGAGTATCAACGGTTATCGGTTGGCTAATTTCGGTACAGCCATTTAAAGTAATCTGTACCGCATAGGTTCCATTTTCAGTCGCCATAAAATCCTGACTGGTCTCACCCGAGATAGGTGTATTAGTTGTCAAATTTATCCACTGATAACTTGCATTATCCTGATTTGCAACTAAAATTTCATCATTTTGTGTGATGGTACTGTCTATGGGCAATAAATCAGCTTTGGTAACCAACCAGCCGGTGATTAATTTTGTCATTTCGTGGAAATAGGGTAAATCCAAAGTAGAAACCCTATCCTGTGGCGTATGATAAAACGGAGATTGATCATTGGTTTCCCAAGACTCACCTACTAAGATTGCAGAATATCCTTGAGCCCAAAAACTACCGTGATCACTTGCGGCGGTTCCCGGATTTACTTCTACCACGTTTAAGTCAAAGTTATAAGCGTTGAAGACGTCCAATAAATCATCTTTCATTGCTACGGAGTTCGCGATATTCCTGTAATCAATATCAAAATCATTATCCCCAGCTGTACCAGGCGAGTCACCATCAAAGCCCATCATGTCCATATTTAGTAAGCCAAGAATATTATCGCCATTGGCAGCGGCAAGGTTTGCGTAAAACTGCGACCCTAACAATCCTATTTCCTCTTCGTCCCAAAAAGCGTAAATAATGGTATTTTCTGTGCATTGTTTGGATAGCACCCTAGCCATTTCCATTACGGCAGCAACACCAGTAGCATTATCATCTGCCGCATAAGTGGTAAACGAATCATAATGACCACAAACCATATAAATATCGTCAGGATTGGTTTCTCCAAGTTGAGTAGCAATAACGTTCTTACCGTTGGTATTAAAGTTCTGAACCTCTACCGTCAAGTTAGGCATGGATTCTAAACGCTCAACTAGATAATCTGCTGCAATGTCGTTGTTGGCTTGTTGACGGTTTAAAATCGTCACAGAATTGCCATTGACCGCGGTGGCAATTTCACCGGTAAATTCATTTAAGGTCAACTCCAAACTATCAAGATTTACAGTATTTATAAGATTCTCGATAGACTGTGCCTGCGAACAAACAGAAATCATCAGGCTGAAAATCAATACTGAAAATTTTATCGCTTTCATGTCCATTTTTTTTCAAAGATACACTAAAGTAAATCAAAAAGTTTTGTGCAATCCAATTTTTATTCTACATTTGTAGAGTATATTCTAAATTTGTAGAAATGGAACTTTCCAAAACCGAAGAACAACTCATGCAATATCTCTGGAAAAGAGAAAAGGCCTTTTTGAAGGATTTACTGGAGGCCTACCCGGAACCAAAACCCGCCACCACAACCATAGCAACGTTATTAAAGCGAATGATTGATAAAGGCTTTGTAGATTATAAACTCTACGGAAAATCCCGTGAATATTTTCCTTTGGTGAAAAAGGAGGACTATTTCTCACGACATGTCAATTCGCTTATTAAAACATTCTTTAACAATAGTGCCAGTCAATTTGCGTCGTTTTTTACCAGAAAGACCGACTTAAGCACAGAGGAATTAGAAAGTCTAAAGGCTATCATAGACAAGGAAATTAAAAACAAGAAATCATGAGCATCTATCTTTTAAAATTTTCAGCTTGCCTGTTGGTGTTTTGGTTAGTGTATGTTCTTTTTTTAGAAAAACTAAGTGTACACTACTTTAAGCGTATTTATTTATTGGGTGCTTTCATGTTGTCATTAGTAATTCCAAAACTAACAATAACGCATTATTTAGAACCAGTAATTGCCGATTTTGAAACAATGCCAGCAACCGTAGCGACCGACATGCAATTCAGTGAACTTTCACCAGAGGAATTACCGTTCTGGAACTTAGAAACTACACTTTGGGTCATTTATGGTTTAGGCGTTTTGCTTTTGAGTATAAGATTTGCACTGAATCTTTTCAAGATATATCAGCGAATTTCAAATAATGAAAAAATCCAAGAACGTGCACTTATTTACGTTTTGTTAACTGAGCATCGCATTCCACATTCTTTCTTTAAGTACATTTTTTTCAACAAGTCCCATTTTGAAAGCAATAAAATACCCAATGAAGTCATACTGCATGAGGAAACCCATGCGAAGCAATGGCATAGTTTGGATATTCTTTTAATTGAACTGCTTCAAATCGCCTTTTGGTTCCACCCTTTGATTTATATATTGAAACATCATATAAAATTGAACCATGAGTTCTTGGCAGACCAAGCCGTTTTAAAGCGTGGCGTTGCTACCAAAAACTATCAAAATATATTATTACAATTTTCATCAAGCGCATCAAATCATCAATTAATTAGCACCATTAATTATTCCTCCATCAAAAAACGATTTACAGTTATGAAAACACAAACCTCAAAAACAAGAATTTGGCTAAGTAGCCTATTACTACTGCCAGTCTGCGCTATCTTATTCTACAGCTTTGCTGAAAGAGAATATATTGAAAAAGAAATCTCTGATGAGAATAACAATAGAAAAGATTCTTTTTTGGTTACAGTTGCTAAGAACGGTAAAGCTTTGGAATTAAATTGCGAAAGCGGTTGTAAATGGAGCCATCTGGTTTTAGAACCTAATACCAATGAGTACATTATTAATGATTATGGTTTTTCTGAAGGTAAAACCATAGAAACAGACCAGTTTACATTCGCCATTAAAGCCAATAATAATGGAGTACAACTCAATGGTCTTAAAGGTACGGCTTGGTTAGATTTGGCTTTTTCCTTGTCAGGAAATAAAAAACAAGCGATTAACCAACTTGGCATGACAACTTTCGATAAGAAATCATCAAATCAAGTTGACAATGATTTGCGCAAAAGAGCCGAAGAAAATTATTATAAGAAACAATTCTTTAAAATTAAAGATAACTCAGGCAAGTATGTTAAAAAAAGATTCTTTGAGTTAGACTATAACAACAAAGTAAAATGGGTATATGCAGAAGACATTCCTTATACCACTATAGATGTTACCCAAGCTCATTTTAATGACATAATAGCTTCAAAAAAATATATTGTAAAACTGAATGGCAACTATATTCCAAAGGATGAATTAAGCAAATACAAGGCATCCGATTTCATTACGTTTTCGTACACACCAATTTCTGGCCTAGCAAAAATGAATGAAGAATCGGTAGTCAATTTAATTACAACAGAAGTTTATGATGTCTATGTAAAGACAATGGTTATGCACTATAACGATGTTATAGAAGATTATGAAAAACAAATTCCATTGTTGAAAAATGATTCAAACAAGAACTTAAAAGAGATTGTAAGTACATTCGAATTTCTTAACTATAATTACAACCGATTTACGCCTAAGATTATAAAAAAATATAATATAAATCCACCGACACCAATCGCTAAGACTATTATTGACAATGTTAATCAATCCTATTTAAATATTCCTATTTTATATATTGATGAAAACAATAATTTGTATTTAGACAATAAGCCTACATCTCTTGAATCCATACAAAAAGACTTTAACAATCTAGTAAAAAACAAAAAATCTGAACTGTTGCTAGAAGCTAATGGCAGACGAGTCAACAACAGTTTCGTTGAGGAAATAATGGCAGCAATAGGTGATAATTTACTAAATATCTCCGTTCCAAATGGACAAACGCTTATATTTAATCCTGATTTTAAAACAGAAAACCAAAAACAACAAAATCCGCCAACAAAAAAGCAAATAGCAGAATACAACGCCTGGGCAAAAAAGCTTAATGAAAGTGAATCCAAAATCATTAAGATGAAAGATTTTGAAAAATATCACGCTATCTATAAGTTGATGACTCCCGAGCAAAAAGAGGGTGCCGAGGACTTTCCAGAACCTTCTTCAATTCCGCCGCCGCCTCCACCAAGTGACCCCAAATCGCCAAACAGCAAAAGAAAAACCTTAAAGCAAATTATTAAAGAAACACCCCAAAATATAGAATCTGGGTACGTCATGCTTAAAAACGGCGAGACTCACTTTTATAGAATTATACGCGGCACTAAAATCTATTATAACAAGAATGGCTACCAAACCGATAATAAAGGTAATGTGCTTCCGCCACCTCCCCCACCGCCGCAAAAGCCAGAAGAAAATTTGCCGACTAAACCAAAAAAGTCAAAAAATAAGGTCAACGATCTGGTTGAAACATTTGGTTATACTTCAGGAGATAAAAATATTCTTGAGAATTATGCAAAGGCACATCCAGAGAGTGTAACAAAGGCAATAGTGGAAGAAGAGATAGTGGAGATGGTAGAGATTCCAGCTGATCAAGAGGGTACAACTGAACTATATGGTAAAAAATACAAATACATAACTAAAGACGGTTTTACCAATTATTATAGTTCTGACGGCAAAAAATTTAATGAAAAAGAATTTGAAAAATATATCGAATTAGAACGACTAGATTATATTAAAAATACAAAGGAGAGTTTTCTTGTAATAAATGGCAAAGAAGTTAAAAACCCCCAAGTTCAACTGACAAAAAAAGAATTTGAGAATCTAGAGTTATCACTTTCCGCAGGAAGAATAAAAAACTTCAAAATCAAAGCGCTTGGCGTAAAATCCCAAATCATTCAAGGTAATAAAATGCCTAAGAAGATTCTTACACAATTAAACCTGTCTAATCAAGAGGTTTTTTCAGTCCAGATTTTTGACATTAAGAGCGATTTAGAAGTTAAAATCGCACCTGTTATACTAATGGTTTCAAAGTGAATTATTTCAGATTATAAATAAGTCATTGATTTACGTTTAATAATCACTATTTCATTTGGAAATGAA
>JBCCOJ010000099.1:0-11090 GCA_039025415.1 Bacteroidota bacterium
CTAAAAAATAAATTTTCGGCACTTTGGTTGATTTTAGGTGATAATATTTTTTCTCGAGTTGATTATACGACAAAACAGGATTTTGAAAGATTTCCAAAAATTGAATCTATATTTGATAGGGTTATAATCGTTTCCAAAATTGATTCAAAAAATTGGATTGACCTCTATGAAAGATAAGCCAAAATCTTTGTAAATTATGAATGCGGAATCACAATATTCTGTTTTTATAACTAGTTTATAATACTCAATAATCCATCATACAACAAAAAAAATTTAACCAGAATAAAACATCCGCAATATTCCTCAAATCGTTTCCGTAACTCCAGATTTTGCAACCACAACTGATTTTCTATGTCGAAAGTAATGCACCAGCATTAAAACAGTAATGACAAAGAATGTAATTCCACCAAGTAAAAACACATCAGTCGTTAATGACTCAAACAAAATACCACCAGAAATCAAGCCCAACATACTGGCGATACTTCCGGTTGACGTGCCGTAACCTTGTATGGCGCCCTGCATTCGTTTTGAACCCGTGGATGAAAGTATTGAAAGAAAACTGGGCCATATCAATCCGTTACCAATTGAAAGCATATTGGCATAAATTGGCAGTACTGCATAAAACAGACTAAATACGTAAAATGTCAGAAAATATAAGATATATCATATCCGCATATCTTTTATCTTCAAAATTGAGGCCTAACTAATTCTTGTCTGTAGCGTAAAATAGAGATTCCCATTGTGCGCTACTAGACAAAACCTTAGGGTAGACACCCAAAAAGTATCTAAAAATACTTATCTATCTAAATTATAGCGAATGGAAATGGTGGCAGGATTATTTTTATTGAGAAAAACAATGGTATCATCAACTTTAAGCTCTGTTCCATTGTTTTTGGACTCAAAGGTGAGATTTTGATACGAAACGATAGGTATTTCTATTCCTACTGCCCAACTATCACTTAAAGCAATGTTTACACCTGTGTTCAATCCAATATTGAAGCCATTAATATCGTCTTTGAATCCATTATTTTCTTTCGAACCTAGTACATAAGCACCTTCAATTTCATTAACCCAATGTACTTCTTTTGAAGGTGTTATAGGACACCAAGATTGTACTTGTGGCCCAACATGTACCATGGTATTACTGAAATCCATAAAATTAGTTGTAGAAAGAGCTGCTTCTCCTCCCACGTAGAACCCAGTCCCTTTTTCGCTTTGGGCAAACTTATATCCATATTCTACCCCAAGACATATACTTGTTTCATCGAAGTCCTGCTCAAAACCAACACCTGCAGTACCACCAATGTACTGTTCTGGAAGTTCTACTTGTGCAACTGGCTCACTTGATATCTGCTCTGGTTTTTTAGCCTTGCAACAGTTCAGGGAAAAAAGCTCTTTCTCGGGGTCTGTTACGCTTGAAAAAGTAAATGAATTGGAGCCTACCCTGCCGCTTATAAAACCTTTATACACAACAGTCTCAAAATCTACACTCTCTTCATTGTTATCTTTGAAGCATTTACAAGATTTATTTACATTAATTTCAATTTCATATTTAACACTTGGAAGTTTAGATTTTAACCTTTCAATAAAATAATAATACGAGTATTTACAGGTGCCTTTTGTTAATTCATATATAAATGAACTTAAATGCGATGACGTCTTAATTCGATTCATTGAGTTATAATATGACCTAAGATCTCTTATATCATTTTTGGAATGGTCACTATGGCTTAGACCGGTATAATTAAAAACAAAGGCTAAAAATGAATCACTATCACCTAATGCAGCCAAGGCTTTGTCCATTTTACTAGCATAAAGCCCTAATTCTATGTCATAATAAATATCGGGTGGTACCAGCTCACCAATCATAAAATCCATAAGCTCCGATGTAAATTCTTTACTTGGCAATATTTCATCAACTGTCAACTCAATTTTACCTGCATTTTTATAGCATGGCTTGTTTGAGTATTTATTTTTCTTTTCTTTGGCTTCCTCATAGAGGTCTCCATAAAGACTTATTAGTTGCTTTACATTTTGTTCTTTGGTCGCTTGCGATAAACTAACCGTTGTGCTCAAGAGCAATAAAAATAAAATGTGAATTGTTTTCATCTTGTTTTAGTTTTATGATTGTGACTCAAATTTGTACTTAAAACCAATACCTTACAAATCAATGTGACGAAATGCACAAAAAGCAACATTAGTTACAGGACTGTCTAAAAATCAAACCTTAAGCCCAATTTTATAGGATTTTCTTTGTTTAATAGGATACTGATATTGCTTATGTCTTGAGAACCAGCTCCTTCTTGTGCCTCAAGGGTTAAGCTTTGGTGTGATACAACAGGAATAATAAGACTAATGGCTAGATTATCTTTAATTTGAATGTTTAGTCCGGTATTTAACGATATTTCAAAACCTGAAACATCATCTTTAAAACCATTATTGTCATTTGTCCCAAAGACATACCCTCCATTTATTCCATTTGTAATATGAAGATCTCCAGCCTGGTTTATTGGAGAAAAAAGCTGAGCAGTAGGGCCAACGCTTACCCAAGTACTACTGAAGTCCATAAAACTGGTATTAGAAAATTGTGCGTTTGCCCCAATAAATAGCGGACTGTTTCCTACGTCCGTTATGTTATATAGATATTCAGCACCAAGGCAAAGAGCAATCTCTTCAAAGTCCTGCTCAAGACCTATTCCTCCTCTAAAACCAATGGTTTGGTTGGGAAGTGAAATAGTTTCTGTAGGCTCTAATTGGATGCCAGCTTCTTCTATTGGCTCTTCCCCAACAGGGCAACAACTTACACTATCTAAGGTTAAACTGGAAGCTTCTGTTTTCCCGAAAGTGATTTTTGTTCCACTTAGCTCCCCTTTTATAAAAGCATCGTAAGTTAAAACCGCTTCGTTTACTTCATCCTGAATATTTGAATCCTCTACACAGTCGCAAGTAATCGTAACGGTTGATTCGATTGCCCAAGTCACCTTTGGGTATTTCCATTTACTTATTGTAAGGGTATGTTCTGTTGTCGCGTAGCATTCTGAAAATTCAGCTGTTGCAACCTTTTCTCCTTTAGAAACAATGGCGGTAGGCTTTTTCAGTGGGTGGTTCAAGTAAAAGTCAAGAAGGATATTTTTGTCGTTTTTGTTAATATTGAAAATCTTGGCCCCTGTTATATCTTCTGCAAAATCTTTGAAACGGCTACTTCTATTTACGGCGGCTAGATAACTGCTATTAGGGTCTGAAGACGTTTTTAAAACAATATTATCCTTTAAAGCATTTAATTTTTTGTTATACTCTAAAAGTATGTTTTTAAGGTAGTCTTCAAAAGGCTTCCTCTTTGGCAACAAATCAGATTTTGTAAATTGCTCAAGTATGGGAAAAGGCTCGCAGTCTGCAACATCTTTCTTTTTATCGATTGCAAGTGGGTTCGGGTTTTCCAGCATTTGCAAAAAGTTTTTTTGCAATGATTTGCTTGCTTCAACGTATTTGTTTTGTTGGTTTTGGGCCAGCATTCTTATAGAGCTCATAAGAACAAGTAATGCCAACAGGAATTTAGTTTTCATACCATTCGGATTTTAAAAGTTATAAACCAAATATGTTTTGAAAACCAATCCATTACAAATTAATGTGATGAGTTACAGAAAATAAGTGATGAATAAATAAGAAAACTTACAGGTTGCTTTTATACGTTCTGGAAAGCGGAATTTCTTGACCACTTTTCATAAAAACAGTAGTACTGTTGTAAGAGTCTATTTCATTTTTGTTTACAATATAGGAGCGGTGTACACGTATAAAGTTAGGTGGGAGCTTTTCGAGTATTTCTTTTAGCTTCTCTCGTTCTAGAGTTTTTTTTGAAACGGAATGAAATTCAACGTAATTACCTTCAGACTTCACAAACTGGAGATCTCCCAGGTAGATTTTAGACTTACTCTTTAAAAGCAAATGTTGAGCCTCCACCTTTTGTTCCATTTCATCTTTTAGTTCCTTTACAAGCGCGATTTGTTTTTCTGAAGACTTCCAACGCCGGATAAACCATAAAGTGGTTAGCAGCAGTAAAAAAGCTATTAGTAAAATAACTAGTTGTCTTTTTCGCTGAGAATTTATGGTAAGGAATGCGCTTTCATTTTCTTCTTGTATTGCAAGTATCTGCTTTTTTTGCTCTTTGGTATTGTATTGCGCAGTTATTTCCGAAATTTTAATATTCTCCCCAATGGAGTTAAGGCTGTCCTGATAAAACGCCAGCTGTTCGTTATGGTAGAGTGCCTCTTTGTAATTTCCAAGTGCTTTGTAGGCCTCTGTAAAGATTAATTCGGTACGTAAAGGGAGTTTTCTTTTTTCGTCTTTTGGTAAGTCTTCAACAATTTGTAGGGCTTTATTAGAGTTTCCAAGATATAGCTCTGCTTCAGCGACATAGACCTTTGCCTCAGCTTTTAAATTTGTAAAACCAACTTTTTCCTTTAAGAGTAACCCTTTATTAAAGCTTGTAATAGCAGCTTCCCATTCACTTTTGTCAAATTGAGCGACACCGAGGTTATGATATAAGATGGCCTTTAATTTGTCTGAAATATTCTCCGTAGCACTAAGTTGCTGCTCCAGCGCAATTATTTTTTCCGAAGTAGACATCCTAGGTGTAGAATGTGCACCACTTCCCAATACAGTACTTGATAAATCAGCAAAATAATTCTCCATTTCAGGATTGCCAAGTTTGTTATAAATAACGCTTAATTGAAGTTGTGACCTTGCTAAACCTCTTTTGTTTTGAGCACTCTTATAGTAATCTTCAGCAATCATAAACCTTTCAATGGCTATATCATAACTTTCTTGTAAATAAGCGATGGAACCCCAGTTGTAATAGGTATTACCAATAAGAACGTCAGGTAAATTTTTGGCCTCAGAAACATTAAAATTTATTAAGGGCTGTGCCTCTTCAAACCTATTGGAAGTAATAAGAGAGAAGGAATAGTAATAGCCTGTTGCTGCAATTAAAAAGGTGTCTTTCTTGGCAAGTGAAGTTTCGTAGGACTTTTTGTAATAAAAAAGTGCGCTGTCTTGATTTTTGTAATTAAAAACATTCCCTTTTTGAATAAGTGTATCTATAGTAGGGTCATCTGTTTGGGAAAATCCAATGCAGCAATAAAAAACAAGGAAAATGAAATTAAAAAATTTCATACTTGAAAAGTACAAATTTTCATGAATTTTAATTGAATATGAGATGACTAAAATGTATAAAGTGTAGAATACAATTTTTTCAAATAGAAAATAAACGTTTTTGAAAATTTAGGCAATAATAGAAAAAGACGATCTTCTAAATTCAACATCTCTCCTCTTTCACGTCTTCATTTTGTAATAATCCCGTTAAGTCATGTACTTTATCCTCTATATTAGATTTTTTAGGTATAAGTTTAATTTTGGCCGAGGAAATTAAATCTCCAGAACTCGTACTAAATTCTTTTTTTAGAATTGGCGCTGTAATAAAAGATGCATTTTCAAATCGCTTCCACAGCTCCAGATTTTGCCACCACAGCTGATTTTCTATGTCGAAAGTAATGCACCAGCATTAAAACGGTTATGATAAAAAAAGTAATTCCACCAAGTAAGAACACTTTGGTCGTAATCGATTCAAATAAAATACCACCAGAAACCAAGCCCAACATACTGGCTATACTTCCGGTTGATGTACCGTAGCCTTGTATAGCGCCCTGCATTCGTTTTGAACCCGTGGATGAAAGTATTGAAAGAAAACTGGGCCACATTAATCCGTTACCAATCGAAAGCAACGTATTGGCTAGATATAACCAACCAACTTTTTCCCGCGTAAGCAAAATAAAACTCATACCAAGAAGAAACGAACCAATAAGCACCAGATTAGGATTGCTAATTACTTTAGAAAGTTTAGATAAAACAGGACCTTGTACAATCACCATGATTAGACTTGAATAGGCCAGAAAAATTCCTAAATCGGTCGCAGACCAATCCAAAACCGTATTCGCGTAAATTGGAAGCCCGGCATAAAACAAGCTAAATGCAAAAAAGGTCAAAAAGTAGATGACATAGAGCAATGGAATACGCGGTATCCTTAAAATTGAGGACCAACCATTCTTCGTTGCCGCATCAGACTCCAATTCGCCTTCAGTATAACAATCTTTAATTTCGGCCTGAAAAAACCTTCTAATATTTTTCAAGGAAATCCCTTTTGTATCCACAACGCAAGGAACACTTTCCTTTAACCTAAAATTAATAACGAAAATGGCAATAAGGGAAATCAAGGCTGCCAGAATCAACGGCAAAACCTCACCTAAGAATGTACTGGCCAACAATCCCGCAACTGCTGGTCCTAAGACAAAGCCAAGACTAGTAGATGCGCCCATTTTCCCAAAGTTACTGTTACGATTATCATCATCTGAAATATCAGACATGTAGGCATTTGCTACCGACACATTTCCACCGGTAAAGCCATCAAAGATTCTCGCTATAAAAATCAAAAGTAGTGGAAGAGTCATTACATAGTTGCCTGTAAATTCTGAATTTTGTGCCCAGAATATTTTTTCGGGAAGCATGAATGCAATAAGAAAAAGCATCCAAGCTAAAAACGTACCTAATTGTGATATGATAAGAACTCGCTTTCGTCCCATTTTATCTGAAAGTCGCCCAAGGATAGGCGCTCCAATAAACTGAAAAAAAGGATACATCGCCCCAAGAATGCCATAGATAAATCCATTTCCTCCAAAATCGGTTACAATAAAAATTAGAATTGGGACTACAATACTATAGCCAAGAATACCGATAAAATTGACCAATAGAATCGGAAAGATGTTCGATTTGAAGAATCTTGAGATTGGGTTTGAACTCATGATATATAGTTAAACCAAATATCACTAGCATAATTACCAGACAACGGAGCTAAGCATTAGATGGTATTGATGATTGTTTCAGACAAAAGTGTTTTATGTACGGGACACTTGGATGCGATTTCCTTAAGTTTAATTTTTTGAGCCTCATCTAAATTTCCAATAAACTTCAAACGCTTTTCAAAATGGTCAATTTTTCCTGATTTCTCAGAATCGGACATCAGATCATCGCTGTGCTTTTTGGAATAGGTGATATAGCAAAACACCTCCTGTAAATCCCATTTTTTATGCTCGGCGTAAAGTTTCAAGGTCATTACCGTGCAGGATGCCAGGGCAGCACTCAAATAATCATAAGGTGAGGGCCCAAAATCGTCACCTCCAAAAGATTCGGGTTCATCAGCAATCAGATTGTGTTTGGCGCTTTGAATTTCAGTAGTAAAATTATTTTCTTTTAAATTTAAATGCGCAACTAACTGCTCCCCATTTGTATCGAACATTTCATTGTCTGACGTTGGTAAATAAGCTTCGACCCATTGCCCGATTATATTACCAACATAATTACTATGTCTTGACTCTGTCAATAAATGGTCTGCATCACCAAGACTCACAAAACTTTTTGGGTGCATTGCATTTTCGTAAAGCGCCTTGGCGTTTTCGATACCAACAATCTTATCAAAAGGCGCGTGCATTATCAGCAGGGGCTTACGCAGGTTTTTAGTAATCTCGGGCAAATCGGTCTTGCTAAAATCTGAAACAAACTCTTGATTTATAACAAATGGTCGACCACCAATATTTACCTCGACCTCGCCTTTTTCTTCAACCTCATCAATGGCATGCGAAAACAAATGCGTCACGTGACCAACTGTGGCAGGTGCGCCAACTGTTGCAACGGCTTTGATATTTTCTAGTCTTGAGGCTGCAGCAATTACCGCAGCACCCCCTAAAGAATGACCCACAAGCAAAGATGCCACCTCGAATTTCTCAGTAAGAAAATCATTGACCGCAATTAAATCATCAACGTTTGCAGAAAAGTGACTTTCTGCAAATTCACCTTCGCTCCTTCCCAAACCAGTAAAATCAAAACGTAGTACACCAAACCCATGACTGGTCAATGCCCTTGTAATATTTCTTACCGCAGAAAGTGAGCTACTACAAGAAAAACAATGCGCGAAAATAGCGTAGTAATTTGGTTTTTGATTCGCGGGTAGTTCTAAATTGGCATTTAATTGATGGCCTTTTTTGTTGGTAATCTTGAGTTTTTCGGTAGGCATGGTTTATATTTTCCGTAATGTGGTTAGACGATTCTTTTAATAATGACATAGTCGGTTGAGTTCTTAATTTCTTTCACCAGCAATTGAATTAGAAGAATCAGCTACTCTGTGATTTCCACACCTTTCCAAAACGCAACATGGTTTTGTATATTTTTAGCGGCTTCTTTAGGGTCTGGATAAAACCAAGCGGCATCAATATTTTCCTTACCATCTACAACAAGCGTATAGTAAGATGCCTCGCCCTTCCATGGGCAGGTTGTTTTTGAGTTTGATGATTTAAAGTAGTCTCTATTAATTGAATTTTCCGGAAAATAATGGTTATTCTCCACGATTTCAGTTGCATTACTTTCCGCAATGACTTTATTATTCCAAATGGCTTTCATGGTTTTCTGCAATTATTTATAAAATAATTAAATGTGAGATTATGCACGTCTTTTTATGGGGCAGAGACATGTTCTTTCTGCTTTTCTCCCTTTGCTAATTTATTTTGTTCGTTAATGTGGTTTACAATCATCTTGGCATGTACTCTGGAATTTTCAATAAACCATTTATGGGTTTCCATTCCCCCACAAATAACACCGGCCAAATAAAGATGCTCAACATTGGTTTCCATCGTTTCATTATTGTAATGCGGGATATGTTTTTCATCATTTGAAAATTGCACACCAATTGACTTCAAGAATTCGAAATTGGGTTTGTATCCAGTTAATGCAAGTACATAATCATTTTTCAAAGTAGTGGTGCCTTTAGGTGTTCTAAGCTCTATTTCATTTGCGCGTATTTCGGTAATTTCAGAATTGAAATACGCCTTAATACTTCCCTCCTTGATTCGGTTTTTAATATCTGGTCTAACCCAATATTTCACCCGCTCTCCAATATCATCACCTCTAACTATCATGGTCACATTTCCGCCTTTTCGATAAATTTCCAAAGCAGCATCAACAGAAGAATTACTCGCACCTACCACAGCAATATCCTGAAGTGTGAAAGGGTGCGCCTCCCTGTAATAGTGAAATACTTTAGGTAGGTCTTCTCCAGGCACATTCAATAGATTAGGAATATCATAGAATCCGGTTGCTATAATGAGATGCCCTGAATGATATTCACTTTTTTCAGAAATAATAACAAAACTATCACCTGGCTTTTCAATGGAAATGACCTGTTCGTAAAGCTTGATATTCAATTTATTTGAAGTTGTTACCCTTCGGTAATATTCCAAAGCCTCATTTCTAGTCGGTTTAGGATTATTGCTAATAAAGGGGATGCCGTCAATTTCTAATTTTTCTGAAGTTGAGAAAAAAGTCATATTCAACGGATAGTTGAACAATGAATTTGTGAGCGCACCCTTTTCGATTACCAAATAATCCAAGCCATTCTTTTTACATTCCAAAGCGCAGGCAATACCAATAGGACCCGCACCTATGATTATGACATTTTTATTTATTACCTTCATTTAAGCTTAAGGTATTTTGATTCGTTTTTCTTTTTAATAACAATAATAAAATTACGCAAAATGCGCCTAATAGCGTCATAACGTACCAGGTGTTATAAAAGCCATGGTTGTCAATTATTTGAAAACCCAAATTGTGACCAAAAACATGGGATAAGGAAAAGGCAATGGTATACAATCCCATGTATTCTCCCTGATTTCCATGTTTTGCACAGTCCAATGCGAAGGAGTTGGAAAATGGGAAAAAAACCATTTCCCCAACGGTCATCAATAACATTCCTATAATGATTACCCCAAACCAATCAGACAAGTTTAAAATCAACAAGCTGGCAGTAACCATAAGCGTACCTGCAAGCATTAGGTTCACCTTGGTGTATTTGGTTTGTTCCAACCATTTAATCAGGGGCATTTCCAATAAAAAAATGAGAAATCCGTTCATGGCCAAAAGCATACCAATTTTGAATTCACTATAGCCTAATTGCTTCTCGTAAAAAACTGGTACGGTGGAAAAATATTGTAGAAAAACAAGACCAAAAATCATCATCGCAACAAGAAAAACGAGAAATCGATTGTTTGAATAGGCACTACTGGGATTTTCATTTTTAATGACATCAAGGACTTTTGCTTTTTTGGGATTCAAGGCATATAACAGTAAAAGACTTGCCAAGAAACAGGTAATACCATCAACCCAAAACAAACCGCTGTAACCAAGTTTTGTTATGATTAAACCCCCTATTGCGGGTCCTGCGGAAAAGCCCAAATTTATAGCCAATCGAATTAAGGTAAGTGAACGCGTCTTATTTTCAGGTTTGCTGCAGGCTCCCAAGGCTACAAACATTGCAGGGCGGAAGGTATCAGCAACTACCATTACCACGAATATTCCAAGACAGAATTGAAATAGACCCGTCAAATAACGCAATAAAACGAACAGAACGCCGGTTAATAGTAGGCTTATAAACATAACCCTATAGTAACCTACCAAGTCGGTTAACTTTCCCCCAAGCCAAGAGCCCACGACAGAGCCAAATCCAAAGGCCGACATAATCCAAGCTACATTCTCTACAGAAAACTCAAGGCTATTAATGAGATATAAAGACAAAAATGGAATCACCATAGTACCGGCTCGGTTAATCAGCGTTATTAATGCCAGCCACCAGACTTCCTTAGATAACCCATGAAAGGAGTTACGGTAAGGAATTAGTATTTTATTTTTTATAAAACTTAATGCTCTCATATCTTATCTATTAAAGAATGAAAAAAGAAACGTATTAAAATTTGATTTTCTGATGACTAACACAATTTTTACTAATAGTTTTCCGATTAATTGATTTTTGATTAAAATCGCATGGAACAAAAAAAAATCCGATGCGTTGGCATCGGATTTTTTATATAATTCAGTTAGAAAACTCGTCAAAATATAAAATAAGTCCAATGCCCATCTATTGGGTTAGATCTCTGCTTATATGAAATGACAAATTTTTTCATGTTTTTCTTTCTGAGGTAAAACTAGTAAAAATTTTC
>JBCCOJ010000100.1:0-11005 GCA_039025415.1 Bacteroidota bacterium
AATCTGTCCAATAAACTGGTTGAGGATTTCGGGCAGTTTGACCCCACCTTGGAATTGAGTAAATTTCAATTCCCGCCGCTAGATTTGCTAAAAAAATACGACACCGAAGGAATTACAATTAACCAAGAGGAGCTTGAGGAAAACAAAAATCGTATTGTTGAAACCCTGAACAATTATAAGATAGGTATCGCCAGTATTAAGGCAACCATTGGCCCAACAGTAACGCTTTATGAAATTGTCCCCGAAGCAGGAATACGCATTTCAAAAATCAAAAATCTTGAGGATGATATTGCGCTGTCCCTTTCCGCCCTGGGCATTAGAATTATAGCGCCGATACCTGGAAAAGGCACCATTGGTATTGAAGTACCAAACAAAAATGCAACTATTGTTTCGATGCGGTCGGTAATTGCATCCAAGAAATTCCAAAACTCAGAAATGGCATTGCCAATTGCCTTTGGGAAAACGATTAGTAACGAAACCTTGGTGGTTGATTTGGCAAAAATGCCGCACATGTTAATGGCTGGGGCAACAGGTCAGGGTAAGTCGGTTGGTTTAAATGCGGTATTGACTTCCTTGCTCTATAAAAAACATCCTGCCGAAGTAAAATTTATTCTGGTTGACCCAAAGAAAGTGGAGCTTACACTATTCAATAAGATAGAGCGTCACTATCTCGCTAAGCTTCCCGATAGTGAAGAGGCCATCATCACCGACAACACGAAGGTCATCAATACATTGAATTCCCTCTGTATTGAAATGGACAATCGCTATGAGCTGCTGAAAAATGCACTCTGCCGAAATATTAAGGAGTACAACGCTAAGTTCAAGGCCAGAAAATTGAACCCTAATGAAGGGCACCAGTTTTTACCCTATATCGTTCTTGTAGTTGATGAGTTTGCCGATTTAATCATGACCGCAGGCAAGGAAGTGGAAACCCCAATTGCTAGATTGGCCCAATTGGCTCGGGCGATTGGTATTCATTTGATTATTGCGACGCAACGTCCATCTGTTAACGTTATAACTGGTATTATCAAGGCTAATTTCCCGGCTCGAATAGCATTTAGGGTGACTTCAAAAATTGATTCCAGAACAATCTTGGACGGTTCTGGTGCAGATCAGCTCATCGGTCGCGGTGACATGCTTTACACCCAAGGCAATGACATCATTAGAATACAATGTGCCTTTGTAGATACCCCTGAGGTTGAGCGAATAACGGAATTTATCGGCGCTCAAAAAGCCTATCCGGAAGCTTATATTTTACCTGAGTATGTTGGTGAGGACGGTGGCACAACTCTTGATAATAATATCGAGGATAGGGATAAGCTATTCCGTGAAGCTGCGGAAGTGATTGTTACCGCACAACAAGGGTCCGCATCATTATTACAACGGAAATTAAAGCTAGGCTATAATCGCGCGGGGCGTTTGATTGACCAGTTGGAAGCCGCCGGAATCGTAGGTGGATTTGAAGGCAGCAAAGCAAGACAAGTACTTATTACCGATTTGGTAGCTTTGGAGGAACATTTGGCGAATGAGTAAAGTGTGGAGTTAGGAGTTAGGAGTTAGGAGTTAGGAATGAAAAATTAATAATGAATAATGAAAGCTGAGGACTGGGGACTGAAGACTGATGACTGAAGACTGAAGACTGAAGACTGAAGACTGAAATTCACAAACAATAAAAACATAAGACTAAGTACAGATACAATGAAAAGAGTAATTATAATTTTTACAATCCTAATTGGCACAGTTGGATTTTCGCAGACCTCTAAAGAGGCCGAAGCCTTACTTAATGAGGTGTATAACAAAGTAAATTCATATGACAATATTGCTATTGATTTCAAATACGTGCTAAGTAATTTGAGTGAGAATATCAATCAAGAAACCCGAGGTGATGTGGTGATGAAGGGCGAAAAGTATAAACTCAATATTTTAGGGGTGACCAGAATATTTGATGGTAAAACGCTCTATACCATTAGTCCGGAGGATGAAGAGGTTACTATTTCTTCAGATAATCCAGAAGACGAAAACACCATTACACCGAGCAAGATGTTATCTTTTTACAAGGATGGTTATAGCTACAAAATGGACATCGTTCAAAATATGAAAGGTAGAAAAATTCAATACGTAAAGTTAAATCCTATTGATTCCAACTCTGAAATTAAATCCATACTCCTTGGTATCGACGCTAATACCAAACACATCTATAATCTTATTGAAACTGGTAAAAACGGCACCCAGACCACACTTACTGTTAATTCTTTTAAAACCAACGAACCGATATCAAAATCCTTATTTACATTTGACCGAAGCAAGTATGGAGATTATTACATCAATAAATTAGATTGATTTCCAGACGCTAAGAACTTATTATTTAGACTCGGCGGGAAATTGGAGTTTCCTGCTTTCGCAGGAATTAGCTTGAAAATACTCGATAGGTACATACTAATAACTTACCTCAAAACATTTGTGAGCGTGTTTTTAATACTCATGTTCATTTTTGTTTTACAGGCCATTTGGCTTTATATAGGTGATTTAGCGGGGAAGGACTTAGACACCTTTGTTATCCTCAAACTGCTTGCCTACCTGACGCCTACTTTGGTGCCTCTGATTCTTCCATTGACTATATTATTGGTCTCGATTATGGTTTTCGGGGCTTTCGCCGAAAACTACGAGTTTGCTGCCATGAAATCAACCGGAATTTCCTTGCAACGAGCCATGCGAAGCCTGAGTCTTTTTATTGTGTTTTTGGGGGGCGTGGTATTTATTTTCTCAAATAATGTCATCCCTTGGGCCAATTATAATGTTTATAATTTGCGTAAAAATATAGCCAAAGTTAAACCTGCACTGGCTATTACAGCGGGTCAATTCAACGAAATTGGCAGTTACAATATCAAGGTAGAGAGCAAGTCTGGTGAGAATGATGAATTTTTGAAGAAAGTGGTCATACACGAAAAATCAGTCGGTAGCTCAACTAACCGTAAGGTTATTATTGCCGACCGGGGCGAATTAAAAAGTAGTGAAGACTCAAATATTCTTCAGTTGGTACTTTTTGACGGTAATCGGTATGAAGAAATCTATAATCGAAGAAACGCTAAACAAAATCTGAAGAAACCCCACGCTAAGAGTTTTTTTGAGACCTACACGATAAACGTGGATATTGAGGGCCTAAATGACGTGGATATCGATGATAAAAGCTACGATAATAAGTACAACATGCTTAATATTTCAGAATTGGAATATACCATCGATAGTCTAGTCGACAAGGAAAAAACACAACTAAAGAATTTCTCGAATACCCTTTACCGAAGAACCTCCATCACAACGCTCAACCAAAACATTGAACCCGAGAAAGACACCATTCCAAGTAAACCCGAAGAGGTCTTGGACCTATTTCCTGACCGCACTAAAATCCAGTTATTGGGTTTAGCTGGAAATACGGTTAATAGCACACGTCAAATCATAAAAAGTAATGAAAATAGCTTCTTGATTTCGACAAAATGGCTGAGTAAGCATATCATATCGTTACACGAAAAGTATGTATTGAGCTTGGCCTGTATCATCTTGTTTTTTGTGGGTGCCCCTTTAGGTGCATTGATTCGAAAGGGTGGCATCGGCCTACCATTGGTCATCGCCATACTCTTATTTTTAACCTACCACTTCATCGGTATTTTCGCCAAAAACAGTTCCCATGATGGGACGTTCAGTCCGATTTTAGCCACTTGGTTATCAACCGCAATTATGCTTCCGCTCAGTATTTATTTGACCTCAAGGGCAACCAAAGACCGTGGTATTTTTGAAGGTATTGCCATTTTTGCAAACCTTAAGAAACTATTCGGGATTAAATCACCTGAAGTTTCGGTTATACCCATTGGTGCAGTGCCGCAAGACATTTATGACAAATTAGAGGAAAACGATAATAATTCACTAATCAAGACTATCAAGAACTTTCGACAATTTAAGCAGGGCCGACAGTTTAGAAAAGCAGCACTTGATATTTTAAAATCACGCGGGCTTACCGAAGAAGAATTAAAAATTGGTGGTAGTATCAGTAATTTTAAGACCGAGGAAACGCTAAGATTATACAAAGCTTATAATGAAAATTCAAAATTTGCTTTAATACTGTATCTAATTGCCATTGGTTTTGCAGGTCTTGGTCAACTTTTATTGAGTTTTAATCTTGAAATATTCGGGATTAGCTTATTCGCGTTTGGTTGCTTGGTATTTCTTCTTTTCTTGATAACGCTAGTTAGACTTTTTATCACTTTTCAAAATCTCAATAAGCTTTCAGGAGAAACAAAAATTATAAAGTCAGTTGGATTTTTATTAATCGGATTGACACTGTTTCCCGTGATTTATTTGAATTATCGAAATAAACTTCCGGAAGACCTGAACTTACAATTACAATAGTTGACCGCCCAATCTTGCGGTGATAGAATTTAGATTTATCTTTGTAGCCTAAGACGATGAAAAAATGATTGCCGAAACTTCCAAACCAGCAAAAAATATAGAATTAGATACGATTCAAGATGCCATATCCGATATCAAGAAGGGCAAGGTGATAATCGTGGTCGATGATGAAAACCGTGAAAACGAAGGCGATTTTATAGCTGCTGCGGAAGCCGTTACCCCCGAAATGATAAATTTCATGGCAACCCACGGTAGAGGCTTAATTTGTGCGCCGCTCACGGAAGACAGATGCGACGAATTGGATTTGACCATGATGGTAAAAAACAATACCGTGCTACACCATACGCAATTCACGGTTTCGGTGGATTTGATTGGGCACGGATGCACCACAGGTATTTCAGTACACGACCGGGCCAAAACGATTAAAGCTTTGGTTGACAATTCAACCAAACCGCACGATTTAGGTCGGCCTGGGCATATTTTTCCGCTCAAAGCGAAAAACGGCGGAGTCTTAAGACGTACCGGACATACCGAAGCTGCGGTGGATTTGGCACGTTTGGCTGGGTTTCAACCTGCCGGTATTTTGGTTGAAATTCTAAACGAAGATGGCACTATGGCGCGCTTACCTCAATTGACCGAAGTGGCCAAAAAGTTTGATTTGAAGATAATCTCCATCGAAGACTTGGTGGCCTATCGCATGGAACACGATAGCCTAATCATTAAAAAAGAGGATTATGAGATTGAGACCCGTTTTGGCACTTTTCGACTTAGAGCATATCTTCAGACCACTAACAATCAAGTACACCTCGCTTTGACCAAAGGCAGCTGGTCAAATAACGAAGCCATATTGACCCGGGTGAACTCAACATTGGTCAATGACGATATTCTAGGAACGCTTACCAACAACGCCGATGAGAAATTGGATGACATGTTCGGAGTAATAAATGCCGAAGGTAAGGGCGCTATAATTTTCATCAACCAACAAGCTGAATCGATGAATCTTTTGAAGCGACTTTCAGTCTTGAAGGAAAGCCAAGTGCAAGGTAAAATCACCAAAGCGCCCAGAATTGAAATGGACAGCAAAGACTTTGGCATTGGCGCACAAATTCTACACGATTTGAATATCCATAAATTGAGAATCATCTCCAACAGCCAACAAACCAAAAGGGTTGGAATTATTGGCTACGGGCTTGAGATTGTGGAGTACGTTGGGTATTAGATTCCTCGAATAACTTCCCTAAAAACCTCTGGAGATAGTTTTTGGTAAGCTTGCTTTAAAATGGGCCTAATTTCATCTAAATATCCTGAACTGACGCGATACTTTCTGTAAAGTTCGGGAAAATTATCCTTTAACAACAGTTTCATTCTGCTTTGATTTAAAGGGTAGAATTGACCAGTATTTAAATCAAATAGTACCGTTTGTCTTTGATTACTTGACAGCAGTCCCAAAACCCCAAAAGCAAATGACATCTCGGAGGTACTATCCTGACTTAAAAAAACATCAGAAAACAATAGAAACTCATCAAAACGTTCGGTTTTCACGTAGTGTCGCTCGCCTGAATAAGTAGAAGCATTTAGATATACATCTTTACCATCATTATAGGCAAAATGGACTAGTTTGTTCTTTTCAGTATCTTTTAGATGAAGCTTGTCATCGGTACTTCTATTTTGAACTTCGAAATTTATAGATTTTAAAGAATTATTATTGAGAAGTTCAAGATGTGTTCTAAAAAAACCGATTTCAATCTCCTCTGTCAAGATTTTTGGAATTTTAGGTCTTTCAAGGCTTATAACCTCGGCTATATTATTTTGCCAATCTGTGGAATCGAACTCAACTAAGCACAGCTTAATAATCTCACGTATTCTATCATCATGTTTGCCAGTAACATCCATACTATTTTTAAAAGCTTGTGCAGAAAAATTTCCGTAGCTGGCATAATTTTCATCATCAATCTTTATCAATACGTCTAAACGTACAATCGCTTTGCCAGTTTCCTTAAAAGCACCTGTATTCTCAGAAATAAGCAATTGGTTTATTCTAATGGCTAAAGCTTTTTTAACCGTATCCTTAGGAAAAATCGTATTCAAGTAGTCAAGCACTTCTACTTCAAAGGGCTTACTGAATACAGCCGGTACCTTTTTATTGAAAATACCTTTTTGAGCAATTCCAATATTACTTGTAATTAGTCGATTGTCAATGACCTCAGAAATGTAGAAATCTGCATCAACTATTGATTCCGTTTCATTGGGCAGTAGCTCAACGGTATGAACCTTTCTTTTTTGTGCGTTTACCGATAAGCTGAACAAAAAAAGAGTTGAAATTAATAGGTGCCTCATACTTTGAATTACGGTAAATTAGTTCTGATTATTTTAGCCATTTTAGCCGCACGGTCTTTCACCGCTTCCTCGCTCCAGGACAGTTTTATCAAACAGGACAGGTTTCGACCAATCAATTCATCAGACTGCTCAAAAACCTTGCCCTTGAGCGCATTAAGTCCCTGTTTTACCTCTGCAGAAAGCGGATATAAGGATTTAGCCTCAGTTAAATGTTGCCACTTTCGCACGTAGTGCCAATTATTATCGTAGTAATGAAAACAGACATCAATGCCATTTTCCTTAAAGGCCTTTGAAACCTTTCTGGCCGACTCTAAATCTGGAAGAAAAAAATTGAGGAAAGCACAACTCTCAACACCGCCTTTGGGTACGCGCCTAAAGGTGACACCTGGTATTCTGGACAACTCATTACGAATACTATCAAAATGTTTTTTCTGGATTGCCAAAAACTCGGGCAGTCGTTGTATTTGCGCTAAACCGACTGCCGCGTTCAACTCTGAAATACGAAAATTATAGCCTAAAAAAGGGTGGCTTTCGGCGCCCCTATCGTTCCCAACGTGGTCATGACCGTGGTCGCTGTAGTGGTCGGCATTGGTATAGTAGTCTGAATTGTTGGTAATCACCGCACCACCTTCCCCACAAGTAATGGTCTTTACAAAATCAAAGGAAAAGCAACCTACATCGGCAATACTACCTAGCGATTTTTCTCCATAAGTGCCGCCAATGGCCTGACAAGCATCTTCAACAAACACAAGTTGGTGCTTATCGCAAATGGCTTTCAGCGCATTCATATCGCCCATACTGCCGCACATTTGTACGACCATAACCGCCTTGGTTTTCGTGGTAATGGCACGTTCAACCGCCTTTGGGTCTAGGGTAAGTGTGTCGTCAATATCAACCAGTACGGGAATAGCGCCCAGCATCAAAATGGCCTCAAAACTAGCCACAAAGGTGAATGTTGGCATGATGACCTCATCACCTGCTCCAACACCTGCCGAAGCCAGTGCTACGGAAACTGCCGCAGTACCACTAGAAAGCAGTTGGGCATGTTTTACATTAAAGGCCTCCTTAATTTTATTTTCGAGTTCCTTGGCTTTCCAGTGACCGTTGCGCATTCCGTCAAATCCATAGCGCATTAGAACACCGCTATCTAAAACATCATTGACCTCCTTGCGCTCTAAATCTCCAAATAACTCGAATCCGGGCATAAAAAATTACTGAATCTCAGCCTTCAGAACGTTGATGAAATTAGAAATGGAACCAGAGTTGATTTTATTCAAAGGCTCACCTAATGGTCTTTGGTTGGATTGCACTAGGGCAACAGAAGGGCCAGTTTTAGACTTTGTGAAGTGAGTTGCCATACGCATTGCATACATATCGTCTGCAGTGTTCAATTTCAGAAAAACAACTTTATCCTTTAGGCTCTGAAAGGTTTCAGAACCAAAAAGCTCACCTTCCAGTAATTTTAATTCAGCTGAAGACTGACCATTGGTAGCAAAGGCCAAGACCGGTTTATCCAATTGCTCTGCAGTCTTAAAAGCAGTTTTATAGTCGGTTATCCAATCAATGGATTCAGATTGTGCTGTAAGATTAAGGGTTACTAAAAATAGACCGATGTAGAGAATGTTTTTCATTATAATAGAATTATGGTTTTTAAACCAATGATTTAAACAAATATAGACTTTTGGAGTTTTAACGCAAAACCTTTTTAATGTTCAATGACAGTAGTTCTAATATCTTTTTGAACTTTTTTAAAATCCGCGAACATAGAATCATCGACTTGGTATCAAGAGGACAATATTGAAACTGATTTCAAACCCCGCTCTAAATGTTCAAAAACCGCAAGTTATATAATTGGTGATTAATTGTATGCCCAATCGGCCTAAGCCCAGCTTACGTAAAAACTGAACCGAAACGAAGGGTTAAGTAAAATGGCGCCAGCCGATACAGCTAAACTTAGGCGTCAATAATCAAAAAACCTATAAAGAGAAATTGTTAAAAATAATTACCCCTCATTTTACGCCGCAGTGAGGAAAAGTTTTAGTAAGGTGGGATTCAGCCTAGCTTTTTTTGTTTCTTTTTTTGGCGATGAAAAAAAGAAAATGGCAAACGAAATGCCGTAATTACTCAATATTAAGTATTTTACCTTTCAATAACCGACTCCTCAACACCCTTTCTAACTTTCTTAAAATCCGCAAACATATCATCCTCGGCCCGATAACCGACCGGCAACAACAATACCGACTTCAAGCCCAATTCTTGCAACCCCAAAATCTTATCGTATTGTTCTGGCACAAAACCCTCCATGGGGCAGGAATCAATTTTCTCAACGGCACAAACGGTCATCAAATTTCCTAAGGTGATGTAAGCCTGGCGAATACTCCAATCCTGACGCTCATTCACGGATTTCTGTTCCATCATCTCGGTGAGGTCATTTCGGAAAGGTTTTAAAATGGTATCTGGGGTACTTCTAATGTCCTTAACGTTTTCAAAATGTGAATTGACATCCTCTGTTTTTATGTCGTCTTGAATGCAAATCACCAGTAAATGGGAAGCATCCAAAACTTGATTTTGAAAAAAGGAATGCTCTACCAACTGCTCACGAACGGCTTTATCTTCAATCACAATCATTTTGATGGTCTGCAGACCAAAAGAGGTGGCGGTAAGATTAAAGGCCTCTTTTAAAACCGTTAATTTTTCTTCGGAAAGGGTCTTGTTACTATCAAACTTTTTAGTGGCATAACGCCATTTTAGGCTATCAATGATGCTCATAGTCTCCATTTTTTGCAAAGGTACGATATAGAATTGGTTGACGATACCACCTTAACATGTCAAAACCGAACTATAGGTGTAATTTTTGATGATAGAAGCGTACAGTTTCGTTGATACGTTCCTAATTAGCTTCGTGAATATTATTGAATGATTTTACAGAAAAGAGTATCTACTTTGGCAAGTGGATTTATAAATTAGGGATTAGTATATCCAGCTTGAACAATAACTTCGGGAGTTGTTTCGTGATATATTCCAGAGATGATGCGATGTAAATCTGGTATCACTTGTTTTGATAATTTGGTCATTGAGTTCATCAATACGGAAATGCCTAAATCCTCTTCTGGAAATAAGGCGATTTCATTTCTAAAATCATTGACACTGCCGCCGTGATGAATTACTGTTTTTGGCAGTCCAGTATCGGTCTCCGTAAAATGATGGATACGCCAGCCGTAAGCGTAAAAAGAGGCTTGATGGCCATCCCAACGCTGATAATATTTTCGGTTGCCACCAATTTCAACAATGGGTTCAAACACCTCTGAAAGTTCTTGAGCGCTCATAATCTCTTGATTATGGCCCAATAAAAATCGCATCCATTTGGCCATATCATCGGCGCTGGCATTAATACCTCCCGCTGCCACAGCATTAAAATATTTGTCGGTAAATTTTATGGTCTTCCAGCGCTTCCCATATTTTCTATGCGCGTGTGCTTTATTATTTGATGCCATTAAGGTGTTGAAATCCGTAGAGGTAGAAGTCATCTCTAACGGTTCAAAAAAGTAGGTCTTTAAATCTTGGTTTATCGAATTCCCCGTGATGCATTGGGTAACTTCACCGCTCAGGGCAAATAGTGCATTTTGGTAACTGTATAGGTCACCGGGTTCACTAATAGGTTGAACGGATTCGAATTTTGAAGCAATGGTCTTTAAATCGACGTCAGCCTCGATTAAGTCTGTATAACTATGATAAGGTGCACCAGAGGTATGCGAAAGTATATGGGAAAGCTTTACTTGACAAGTAATATCAGAATCATTAAACTGAAAATCAGGAAGGTAATTGCTCACATTATCGTTCCAATTCAATAATCCGTCACTATTAAGCTTACCAACCAATACGCCGGCAAAACCTTTGGAAAGCGACCCTAATCTGAATACCGTTTCCTTATTGATTTTTGCGGGTTTATTAACGTTTCTTTTGCCATATCCTGTTGATAACAATATAGAATCCCCTTGAACAATGCTTACGCCAGCGCCAACAATCAAGCCTTTTTTGATGGCATTCTTAAAATAGTCTTGAACCGCATTTTGTAGTCGTTGTTGCCTTTCGTTATATATTTTAATTTCAATTGAAGACTTTTTCCTGGTTATTTCGCTAGACTTTTCTAATTCATTTTCAGAAGCTACATCAGTAGTCGGTTGTATTTCATAAATACTGCTGATCAAGAGAAAAGCACAACAAAGTAAAAAGGTAGTTTTAAGAAGAAAATTTAAGCGGTTCATAA
>JBCCOJ010000101.1:0-10993 GCA_039025415.1 Bacteroidota bacterium
ATTAGAAAGACTAATCTTTAAATATTAATATCTATAGTATTCAGGCTTGAATGGCCCTTCAACTTCCACACCAATATAATCTGCTTGTTCTTTACGAAGTTCGGTCAATTCCACTCCAATTTTTTCTAAGTGGAGTTTCGCAACTTTTTCATCAAGGTGCTTTGGTAGCATATACACCTTATTTTCGTAAGCGTCTTTATTGTTCCAAAGTTCGATTTGTGCTAAAACTTGATTGGTAAACGAATTACTCATTACAAAACTTGGGTGCCCAGTTGCGCAACCTAAGTTTACTAATCGGCCTTCGGCCAATATGATAATATCATTTCCGTTCACTGTGTACTTATCAACTTGTGGTTTGATTTCAACGTGAGTATTGCCATGATTTTTCTTTAACCAGGCCATGTCGATTTCGTTATCAAAGTGACCAATATTACAAACAATGGTCTTGTCTTTCATGCCTTCGAAGTGACGTCCTTGTACGATATCCTTATTACCAGTTGTTGTGATGACGATATCAGCTTTATCCAAAACAGTTTCCAGACGCTTAACCTCAAAACCGTCCATTGCGGCCTGTAATGCACAAATTGGGTCGATTTCGGTAACGGTAACAATACTTCCAGCACCTTTGAATGAAGCCGCGGTTCCTTTGCCAACATCACCATAGCCGCAAACAACTACACGTTTTCCAGCTAACATGATATCTGTTGCTCTTCTTATAGCATCAACCGCACTTTCGCGACATCCGTATTTGTTATCGAATTTCGACTTTGTCACTGAATCATTGATATTGATTGCCGGCATGGAAAGGGTGCCATTTTTCATGCGCTCGTACAAACGGTGCACTCCAGTAGTGGTTTCTTCTGAAAGACCATTGATACCTTCCATCAATTCAGGGTATTCATCAAATACCATATTGGTCAAATCACCACCATCATCCAGAATCATGTTAAGTGGTTTACGCTCCTCACCAAAAAATAAGGTTTGTTCGATACACCAGTTAAACTCCTCTTCGGTCATGCCTTTCCAAGCATAAACTGGAATTCCGGCAGCTGCTATTGCCGCTGCTGCTTGGTCTTGAGTTGAGAAAATGTTACAAGAGCTCCAAGTCACTTCTGCACCTAAGGCGACTAGTGTTTCAATGAGAACGGCAGTTTGAATGGTCATATGCAAACAACCTGCAATTCGAGCACCTTTCAAGGGTTGAGCCTCTCCATATTCTTCGCGCAGACTCATAAGTCCGGGCATTTCAGCCTCAGCTAATTCAATTTCACGTCTTCCCCATTCGGCAAGTGACATATCTTTCACTTTATAAGGCACGTATGTGGTTGTTTTTGTATCCATAATTATATATTTGTCAAGTGTTTTACTATTCTTTAAAAACGCTTGCAAAGATAATCATTACCTTTCAAATAACTAAATGCCACTTTATAAAACCTTAAGGCCTAATTCACAAACAACTGTTAAAATATGGAAGATTGAGGAGTCTTATGATGATTTCATGGCACCGCTTGATTTGAAGCCAAATAGTTTAGAACGTGTTTTGGGTATGAAAAGCGAATTACACCAGCGAGGATTTCTAAGTGTACGCCATTTATTGAGGGATTTGGGATATACTGACCAAGATTTATTTTATGATGAAAATGGAAAGCCAAATTTAAAGGATGGAAAACATATTTCGATAACCCATTCATTTACATTTTCGGGCGTTATAGTCAGTGATTTTGAAGTGGGTATAGACATTGAAATGCAAAGGGATAAGATTGCAATAATTGCCAAAAAATTTGTGGATTATGAGTTAAACTACCTTTCAGATTCTGATGCGGAGTACGTTAGGAAATTAACGGTAGTTTGGGGTATAAAAGAATCATTGTATAAATTATTTGCCACTCCTGGAATGCTCTTCAGAGAACATTTTTTAGTAATACCCTTTATGTTACAGGACGGTGAAACCGTTGCTTGGATTGATTATCAAGACAAAAAATTAAGATTCAATACCTGGTTTTTGGAATTCGAGGGGTTTACCTGTGCTTATGCGATAGGGTCTTGAGAGATGAGCTTGCCCGCCGAGCGTGTGGGCAGGTGGGACATGAGAGATGAGAAATTAGAACACACAAAATAGAATCAAGATTGAAAATTGCCAGTCCTATAAATTTAAGCACTTGTCCCAAAGGGACAGAATATCGGTAGAAAAAAATGTTACCAAATCTAATTTTGCCGTAGGTACAATATGTAGAATTTAAACACAGCGAATAATAAAAGGCATTTACCAACATATTATTAATCAATCTTTAATTGGGGAAAAGCTTCTGGCAGTTCTAATCGACCCCGATAAAATGGATTTAAATAGACTACCGCTTTTTATCCAAAAGGTCAACGCATCTATTGCTACCCATATTTTTGTCGGTGGAAGTTGGGTAGCCGATGAAAGCGCTACTGAGATTTTAGTGGAAAAGATAAAGACGGAAACTAAGCTGCCGATAATACTATTTCCAGGTGATGTTTCGCAAATTGCGGAAACGGCTGACGCGCTCTTATTTTTATCCTTGATTTCAGGCGATAATCCAGAATATTTAATCGGCCAACATGTGAAAGTGATTTCAAGGCTAAGAAACTCTAATTTGGAAATTATCCCTACGGGCTACATTTTAATTGAAAATGGGAAAGAAACCTCAGTAGAGAAAGTTACGCGAACAAAACCAATTTCCTTAAAGGACGTTCATAAAATAGCAGATACGGCAAAGGCGGGCGAACTGCTCGGTATGAGACTGATATATCTCGAGGCCGGAAGCGGTGCATTGCAGCCTGTCCCGACCGAAATCATTAGTTATGTAAGGAAGGATTTGAATATTCCTTTGATTGTTGGAGGGGGAATTAGAAGTAAGGAACAGTTGGATGCTGCTTACAGGGCAGGCGCAGATTTGGTGGTTATTGGAACTGCTTTTGAGCATGATGAAGCATTTTTTAAGGAAATCGAGACATATTTGAATCTAAAATAAAGTCAGAAAGTTTGATGGATACCTAACTTTTAACTTCAAAATAATCCATTAGAGCTTTGTAATCATCCTGCGCCGAAAGACAAGTATCGATTAAATATTCTTTAATTTTTGGGTATTCTGACAAGCCTCGATAATAAAAAAACTTAAACTCGTCCTCAATAATAAATGGGACGATGCTATTTTTCAAACATTCTTTAAACAGTATCAATCTTCCAACCCTCCCGTTTCCATCTTGGAATGGATGGATTTTCTCAAATTCGTAGTGAAAATCTATAATATCTAAAATATCGATAGCTTTTTTTGCATGATACTTTTTGAGCAAAAATTTAATATGTTCAGGGACCTCTCTTGGTTTGGAGGTTTCTATACCTCCAACAACATTCGGTTTAGATTTATAATTGCCAATTTGAAACCAATCTTTTCTAGCATCAGAGGTGTTTAATTTTAAGATTTTATGAAATTCTTTGATATGTTCTTCCGATAAAGATTCGTCTGCGATACCTAACATATAATCAAAACAATGAAAGTGGTTTACCGTTTCGACGATGTCATCAATGTTTGTCGCGCTCTGTTCATTTTCATTAAAAAGCGTATTTGTTTCATAGATATACCTTGTCTGTTCTTCAGATAATTTACTGCCTTCAATTCGGTTTGTGTTGTAAGTGAGCTTTATTTGGGTCTTATGGTAAATTCCACCTTTTAAATAGCTAGATTTCTCTTCTCGTAAAGTTTCCAAAAGTTTCATTAATACACCTTTTTCTGGAAGCTAAGTTACTTTTTTCTATTTAAAGTAATTATTGAATTCAATAACGAAAAATTGAGCTACTTTTATTTTTTAGGAAAAGCAAAACAGTAATATAGATCAGCAGATAATGATTTCTCTTTTTTTAAAAAGACAAGATTTTTCAAAAATTTGAAAAAGTGAACATTGACCTAAAATAATTTGAATCAATCGAAAAAAGTTTAATCTCTAAACTCTAATTTCTTTTTAAGAAACATTAATTAAAATACAAATTAAGGTTTAATTAAAGATTCCAGTTTTCACGGAAATACATTTATATAAATTAACAGTTTCTCCCCTATGGGGAGACTAAGAGGGGCTTATGAACATATCAGTAGAACTCACATTAACACCATTACAGGATGATTACGAACCTGCAATCATTTATTTTATAAAAAAACTAAGAGCTTCGAATTTGAAGGTTCTTGAAAATCCATTGAGCACCCAAGTTTACGGTGAATACGATGAGGTTATGCGAACACTCACTTCAGAAATCAAGGAGGCATTTCAGCTAATTGAACGTGGACTTTTACATATGAAAATTGTAAAGTCAGACAGATCTGACTATGAGCCCCATTTTTGAATTCTTTTTCGGGCAGTACAGCGGTTACGCAACAATTGATATTGCTCTTGAGATTACTGCTGTAGTATTCGGGTTTGTTCAGGTTTGGCTCTCCAAACAGAATAAGGTTTGGACCTTCCCCGCAGGGATGGTAAGCACTGCTATTTTCGTCTATCTTTTGCTGAAATGGGAACTCCTCGGAGACATGCTCATCAATGGCTATTATTTTATAATGAGTATTTACGGGTGGTACGTATGGACTAGAAAGGTAGATGTGGCAAACGTAACACCCATTTCAGAAACCACAAAAAACGAGTGGAATCAAGCATTTGTAATTTTCATCGCCACCTTGATTTTTGTTTATCTTGTTTACACCGTCTTTGATAAATGGAATAGTTGGACGGCTTATGTTGACACCTTTACAACAGGACTGTTTTTTGTTGGGATGTGGCTCATGGCTAAGCGAAAAATTGAAAATTGGCTGGTCTTGATTGCAGGTGATATTATTTCCATTCCGCTCTATTTCTACAAAGGCCTTACCTTTACCAGCCTGCAATACGCCTTAATTACGGTAATTGCAATATTTGGTTATTTGTCATGGAAACAACACTTAAACAAACCTCAAACGCTCCAAAAGACCTTATAAAAGTGGTGCTTTTTGGACCTGAATGTACCTTCAAGTCTTCTTTGGCAGAATCTCTTGCAAGACATTATAATACGGTTTTTGTTAAGGAGTATTCAAGAGATTTTACAGAGGCCAAGGCCAAAGGCAATCAAAAACTTGACAGAGCTGACGTGTTGCGCATTGCCAGGGGACAAATTAAAAATGAAAACGAACAGGCCCAAAAAGCAAACGGGCTGTTGATTTGCGATACCGATTTGTTGGAAACCTTAGTATATTCCAAACATTACTATGATGGTTTCGCTCCACAGGAACTCAAAAAATACGCACTAGAAAACCATTACGATTTGTACTTTTTAACCTACATCGATACCGAATGGAAAGCAGATGGTATTCGAGATGAACCGTTTAAACGTGAGGAAATGTTCAAAAAATTTGAGGATGCACTCCTTCAAGCAGAAAAACCTTATGTAATTTTAGATGGTACTTTTGAAAAACGTCTGCAAACGAGTATAGACCACATTGACAAGTTATTAGATTCCAAAAAATGAAATTCACGCAACAAGATATCAAGCAAATAAAGAATAAAGGTCTAACTAAAAAAATAGTAGAGCGTCAAATAGAAATTTTCAAAAATGGCTTACCCTATTCAAATTTGGTATCTGCTGCTGTTATTGATGATGGCATCACTAAATTGGATGAGCAAAAGAATAATAAGTACATCTCAATATTTGAAAGCAAAAAGAACGAGGTATCCATTATAAAATTTGTTCCTGCCTCTGGTGCTGCCACTAGAATGTTCAAATTCCTTTTTGAATTTTTACAGGATTATAGTCTAGAGCAAGAAAGTGTTAATTCTTATATCAATCGCCATAAGGATAATAGTCTTTCAATGTTTTTTATCGGTCTAGAAAAATTCCCGTTCTACAGTATTGTAATGAATGAGCTTAATAGACTTTATCCAAATTTCAATGAACTTTCGACCAATGAGAAGTCTCTATATTTCGTAAAAACAATGTTGGAGGAAGACCATTTGAACTACGGAAACTACCCTAAAGGATTGTTACCGTTTCACGAGTATAAAAATCAGGTAATTTCGACCGCGTTTGAAGAGCATCTTTTTGAGACCGCTTTGTATTCTCCCGACGAGAAACCTGCTCAAATCCATTTTACGGTTTCTGAAGACCATAAAGATAAATTCAAGGAAGAGTTTAAGCGCGTGGAAGAAAAGGTTGAGAAAAAAACAGGGTCAAAATTTGACATTTCATTTTCTTATCAAAAACAGTCCACCGATACCATTGCAGTAACACCAAAAAATAAGCCATTTAGATTGGATGATAATTCGATATTATTTCGGCCCTCAGGCCACGGAGCGCTACTGGAGAATCTCAATGATTTGGATGCCGATGTCCTCTTTATTAAAAACATAGATAATGTGGTTGTCTATAAGTACAAAGAAGAGGTGGTGAAGTATAAGAAAGTTTTAGCCGGTATATTATTGGAAGTTCAAGAGAAGTCCTTTTCTTATTTAAAAGATTTGGAATCTTCGGAAATTTCCGAAGAGTGGTTAATCCAGATTGCTGAGTTTCTCACCAATGAAATGAATGTGAGAATTAGCGTTGAATTTGAAAAATACTCTAAGAAGTATCAAATTGAATATTTGGTTGAAAAATTGAACCGACCAATTAGGGTGTGCGGGATGGTAAAAAATGAAGGTGAACCTGGTGGCGGGCCTTTTTGGGTAAAGGATGAAAGCTCAAATATTTCACTTCAGATTGTGGAAAGTGCGCAGATTGATTTGAAGAACAAAAGGCAAAAGAAGATTTTAAAGGAATCTACACATTTCAATCCGGTAGATATTGTTTGTGGGGTTAGGAATTACAAGGGTGAAAAATTCGATTTAACCAAGTATGTTGACGAAAAGGCAGCATTTATAACTAACAAGACCAAGGCAGGTCAGGAGTTAAAGGCACTCGAGCGACCTGGACTTTGGAATGGTAGTATGGCAAATTGGAATACGATTTTTGTTGAAGTGCCATTGATTACCTTCAATCCAGTGAAAACGGTAAATGACTTATTGAAATCCACGCACCAACTAAAGTGAATATCAAAAAAAATTAATTAACGAATTTAATTCTCCTCCTTGAAAGGAGGAGTGGTTTCTGTCCCCATAAAAGGGACAGAAAGCGAGGAGGTTGAATTTGAAAAAAATCTTAAAGTTTAAATCCCAAATTTTAAATCATTACTATTGGAAAAATTACTAATGGGATGTTCAACAAACAAGCCATAATCGACGAACTTAACTTTAAAGCCATCCGCAGTTCCGGAGCGGGGGGTCAGCACGTTAATAAAACTTCCTCAAAAGTGGAGTTGAGTTTTGATTTGGAGAACTCACAGGTACTAACAGAGGAACAAAAAGACAAATTAAAACAAGAATTGGCCTCAAGATTAACCAAGGAAAATATTCTAATCTTACAATGTGGCGAAAGCCGAAGTCAGCATCGTAATAAATCCATTGTCATTGAACGTTTTCTTAATTTAATGTCTGAAAGTCTTACCGAAGACAAGGAAAGAAAACCTACCAAAATCCCCAGAGCCGTAAAGCAAAAACGATTGAAAGCTAAACGCCGACATTCAGAAAAAAAAGCCAATCGAAAACCGCCTGGGGTTGGGTGAATAATAATATGATAATAGGCAAAATAGAATTTAATACTTAAACGAATATGTTTCTCGTAAAAATAATTCTGTAGATTAGAAAGAGAAAGTATTGGCAATTTACTTGAAAACTATAAAAGAAAGGTAGATAATAACCTTTGCGAAAATTTACCTTTCTTTCTTAGACCTAAGGTGAGGGCTAAGCAAATATTTAGAGCGAAGAAAAAACAAATTACATCAAAGCTTTATTTTTAACGCGTTCTGAAAATAACCCGTAAAATTCCCTTTTTCCTTTATTTGTTAAATAAGGCAATAAGATACTTAACATAAGAAATGATTGTTGTCGAATATGATTTTGAACATCCTTAATCTGATAATTTAGAACTGAACTGTAAAGCCAAGTATTTCCAAAATTAATTAAATGAGATGTTAAATATGTTAGCTCAATTTTTTTTTTAATATTGACCATTAATTTTTTTTCAATGAGTTTTTCAAAGATATAAGCATATCCTTCTTTTCGTTTAGATAGTCTAGCATCAAAATGCTTTTTTATTTTAGGGCTGTTAGAAAGTAAAAAAAATAAATCCACCCAAAAAAATCGATACTCAATCATTTTACGCTTATTCAGTAAAGTACCGTTTAATAGGTATGACAGATTAATATTTTTTTGATTAAGCTCATCTAACCTCAAATCTAAATACGATATCATCTCAAAATAAAGAGCTTCTAGAATGTCATTTTTTTTCCGAAAATGATAGTTTAGATTCCCCACACTCATATTCGCTCCTTTCGCAATCATCCTGATTGAAATATTGCTATAACCTTGAGCGTTAAACAGGTTTCGAGAGGCTTTTAAGATTCGTTTTTTGGTGCTTTCCATTACTAGATTTGTACTCTTAAATAGATTTTAGTACATTCGTCCTAATCCGTAAATATAATAAATCTTCTAGAGTTGTTTTGGATGAACTTTTTCTTGGACAAATACACCTTTATTGTTGTTATCATAGACAGCATTGGAATTTGTCTATCATTTATAATGGGACTTGTTTTAATCCTTGCGACGAAATCCAAGAAAAAGATTTCACGTTATGCACTTGGAACCTTGTTAATTCTTGCGGCTCTTACCTTACTTAACGATTTGATTGTCAATAGTGGTCTAGCTAATAGATACAATAGCTTGTATTATTTACCTATTTATTATAGTTTATCTATAGGTCCACTATTTTACACATTTACTAAAAGCATGGTTTTTGAAAAGTTCTTACTTAAAAAGGAGAGCATACATTTTATTTTGCCTTTACTCCAGCTGATGTTGTATTTGAGTATCGGTTTTTTAAGTGTGGATATTAAATCGAGTTTATGGAGAAACTCCATATTAAGTGACTACTTTACTATTGAATCCTTTCTATTCCCAATCTCTCTACTTTTCTATACCCACAAGGCTCAAAAACTCATTCGACAAGAAGACAAAAATCCCTCGAAGTCTGCAGAAATTATGAGTTGGTTAGCACAATTTTCTAAAGGAGGAATTTTGTTTTCTTGGATCGAGCTTGTCTACGCAATCTCCATTTTAGGAGTGACCTTTTTTCAGGTTCATACTTATCCATATAATTTACTTATCCATAGTGCGATTATCTCTATTTTTCTTGTTTGGATATCGTTTAATGCGTACAGATACATTTTTGATTTGCAAAAGGTCATTCATTTAAAAGAAAAGAAAATTATCAATGAAGAGGAAGCTCTTGAATTACATAAAATAGCTGAGAGAGTTGATAATGAAATGAAAACAAAAAACCTCTTTTTAAATACTGAGTTGGACCTATTGTTTTTGCAAGAACATATGAAAATACCTAGAAAGAGTATTTCAAAAGCCATCAACTTCGTTTACAATAAGAATTTTAATCAATTTGTAAATGAACATAGAATTAATGAATTTAAACAACGAATCTTAAAAGGAGAACAAAATAACCATACCTTATTGGGCATTGCTTATGAATGTGGTTTTGATTCTAAGACCACGTTCTACCGTGTTTTCAAAAAAGTAGAAGGTAAATCACCTTCTGAATTTATAAAACTACTTCGTCTCTAATGGGGTGAGTCCCATCTTTTTCTGGTACTTATTTTCAAAATTACAGCTCTTATTTCGTAAGTAAATGTATTATTATTGGTAAGCCAATTTCAGACAACTCATAATATGCTTTATAGGTGTTTTTCAATTTCATTTTTTACGATTTTACTGCTATTATCAAATGAAATTTCTTACTGTCAGTCAAATTCTCAAAAAAAAGCAGATTCCTTATTTAGAAAAGCAGAATACTCAGAAAGTCTTAAGATGTATAAAGAAGTCCTTGAGAATGAGAAAACCAATCCACAACGTTTTTATTATCCAATAGCTGTTTGCTATTCGAAATTACAACAGCCTTCGAATGCCATACGTTATTTGAATAAATATCTATCAATCACCCCTGACGACCAATACTATACAAATACAAGATTTAACCCTGATTTTCGAGAGATTTCTTTGTCTCAAGAATGGTTTAATTTTCTTGATATTGCTTTAGGAGACTTCAACCGAGAATCGAAAAATATTGAATTTCCTAATATCAGAATTGAATTGTTAAAACTATGGGAAGACGACCAAAAGTACAGACGTATGATTTTCTCAGTATTTCAAGGAAGACCACCCAATTCATTGGCAGACGCAACCGAAGCTGTAGATCGATACAATTTAGAAAGGCTAGAAAGTATAGTAGATCAAATTGGCTGGCCCACTTTTGAAAAGGTTGGCAAAGATGGAGCTCATGCCGCTTGGAATATCGTTCAGCACGGTATTTTCAATCCCCTATTCATGAAAAGATGTTTACAAGAAATGGAAAAATCTCTAGTGAAGGGTCAGGTAGATGGGGTGGATTTTGCGTATTTGTTCGACCGCTTTCAGTCTATCTTTTCTTTGGGGCAGCAGAAGTATGGAATCGTCAGAGGTGTGCCTATTTTTGAGGAGTACAATATCGAAGCAAGGAGAAAAAAGATTGGGTTTAAGAAACCTATGGAAGCCTATAGAAAAAACTATACAATCATATCAAGGGAAGAGTATCAAAAACAACAGCTCCAACTTTCGTCTGAATACACAAATCACATCTTAAAGGCTAAATCATTTATTTCATTAGGAAAAGAGAAGGATGCTATAAATGAATATGCAAAGGCGATTAGATGTAATGGATATGTAAAAAATTCTGATATCTATGATTTTGCAAAATTGTTGGCTAAATATAATACTTCAAATAGTCGCTTGAATTCAATTAAAATGCTACGGGTTTTAGTGGCAAGGGAGGACAAAAGAATAACGACATTGAATGATGATTTATCATTTGAAAACC
>JBCCOJ010000102.1:0-10961 GCA_039025415.1 Bacteroidota bacterium
CACTTTTGGAATATGTTGAAAATGGAGGCAACATGATCGTACAATATAATACCAGCCGACGATTCAATATGAAAAATTTTGCGCCTTATGATTTAAAGCTTTCGAGGGATAGAGTTACAGATGAAACCGCCGAGGTAAGGTTTATAGCAGCCAATCATGAAGTTTTAAACTTTCCGAATAAAATCACCCAAAAGGATTTTGAAGGCTGGACACAAGAGCGTGGGCTTTACTTCCCCAATGAATGGGCCGATGAGTTTACACCTATATTTTCCATGAATGACAAAGGCGAGACTCCAAAAGAGGGAAGTTTGCTAATTGCTAAATACGGTAAAGGAAACTATGTTTATACGGGATTGAGTTTCTTTAGGGAGTTCCCAGCTGGCGTGCCCGGTGCTTACCGATTGTTTGCCAACATGCTATCTTTAGGGAAAAAGCCCCCTAGCCCCCAAAGGGGGAACTTAAATACTAATAATTAGCTTAGCTCATATTCTTTATTTTGAAAGAATAATAGAATGCATAACATCTTCAAAGTAGTTTAATTAGCCAACTTAACATAATAATGTCTAATCAACCAATAGAAAAATACAAATGGAATAAGTGGTACACCATCGTAATCGCTGCAAATCTTGTTTACTTTATTTCATTTTATGTAATAACCGAGTTCTTTTAAGATGAATACCTTAGATTGGATAATTCTTATTGGAACGCTGTTACTTATTGTAATCTATGGCACCTATAAAACGAGGGGCAGCAAAAACGTAAAAGATTACTTAAAGGGTGGTAACTCCTCACCCTGGTGGACAATCGGGCTTTCCGTCATGGCAACTCAAGCCAGTGCAATTACGTTTTTATCAACCCCTGGCCAGGCCTTTCAGGATGGGATGGGTTTTGTTCAATTCTATTTTGGGATACCACTTGCTATGGTAGTGATTTGCATGGTTTTTATTCCATTATACCATCGCCTTAAGGTGTATACGGCCTATGAATTTTTAGAAAATAGATTTGATTTAAAAACCAGAACACTAACCGCCATTCTGTTTTTAATACAGCGCGGTTTAGCTGCAGGAATCACGATATATGCCCCTGCAATAATTCTTTCTGTCGTTCTAAAGATAAAGCTGCTTTATCTTATTATTTTGATTGGGGTTTTGGTTATCATTTATACGGTTTCAGGGGGTACGAAAGCGGTCAATGTCACCCAGAAATACCAAATGATTGTTATCTTCTGCGGAATGGTTGTGGCCTTTATCATAATACTCAACCAACTACCAGATGATATAACGTTTACAAAAGCATTGGATATAGCTGGTGCCAGTGGAAAAATGGAAGTTCTTGATTTTTCGTTCGACCTTGAAAATAGATACACCGTTTGGACGGGACTCATTGGAGGTACGTTTTTAATGCTGTCTTATTTTGGCACCGACCAAAGCCAAGTACAACGTTATCTTTCTGGGAAATCCGTGAGGGAAATGCAACTGGGTCTTATTTTTAATGGTATTCTCAAAGTCCCTATGCAATTTTTCATTTTGCTAATAGGGGTTATGGTTTTTGTGTTCTACCAATTCAATGAAGCCCCGGTAAATTTCAATCCCACTGCCACAGAGGTTGTACTAAATTCAGAATTTAGCGAAGACTATAGAAATCTTCAACGTGAACAACGTTTACTATTTGAACAAAGACAAGAAACCCTAAAATCCATTGCTTCGAACAGTAGTCTCCAAGCTCATGAAGATTTAGCTTTATTAAACGACAAACAAGATAGCCTACACCTAAAAGCACAGCAATTAATCGATAAAGCCGGCGAGGCAAAGGACCTGAAGGTAGAAAGCAATGACAAAGATTATGTCTTTATTCATTTTATAATCAATAACCTTCCCAAAGGATTAATCGGTTTACTTCTGGCCGTAATTTTATGTGCTGCCATGTCAAGTACGGCGAGTGAGCTTAATGCCTTGGCGAGCACAACCACCATGGATTTGTACAAACGCAACGTGGCCGAAAAAACCGATAGCCAAATGCTTAACACCTCTAAATGGTTCACGCTACTTTGGGGTATCATGGCTATAGGCGTGGCTTGTGTAGCGAATCTTGCCGAAAATTTGATTCAATTGGTGAATATAATCGGTTCTATTTTCTACGGAAATGTGCTTGGTATTTTCCTCTTGGCGTTTTTCATTAAAAACGTAAAAGGTAATGCAGTTTTTACTGCAGCTTTGATTACCCAAACGATTGTAATTGCGCTATTCTTTATGAATGAATATGAGATTATTAATTTGCCGTTTCTTTGGTTAAACTTTGTTGGTTGTATTGTAGTAATGACCATAGCTTTATTGATTCAAAGTTTAAAACCTAAACGTAATGAAGCAGAACTTGCCTAAAACCATAAAATGGGGCATCATCGGACTTGGTAAAATCGCAGATAAGTTTGCAAAAGATTTGTCTACTGTTTCAAATGCAACGCTTTACGGCGTTGCCTCAAGAAACCAGCTTAAAGCTGATGTTTTTGCAAAGAAATTCGGTGCCAATATCGCTTTTGACAGTTATGAATCATTAGCCAAGAACCCCAATATCGATGCTATTTACATTGCAACGCCACATAGTTTTCATAAGGAACATTCCATCTTATGCTTAGAGAACAAAAAAGCGGTACTCTGCGAAAAACCACTTGCAATGAATTTGCAGGAAGTTGAGGACATGATAAACGTTGCCAAGAAAAACAATGTGCTATTAATGGAGGCACTTTGGACTTATTTTCTTCCGCACTATCAACATGTTTTAAAAATCATTGAAGAAAATTCCTTTGGAAAAATCCAAAAATTGGAAGCCGATTTTGGGTTCAAACCTAAAATGGATATGAGTTCACGACTTTTAAAAAAATCCCTTGGGGGCGGTAGCCTACTTGATATAGGGATTTACCCAATATTTGCAGCATTGACATCTTTGGGCATACCTAATACAATCAATGCGACGGCTACTTTTTTTGATAACGGTGCAGACTCCTCGGTTGATATGACCTTTAATTACGATGATGATATCAAAGCCCATTTGAAAAGCACATTTTTAGAGGAAACTAAAACCGAAGCTATTTTTAGTTTTGACAAAGGAACCATAAAAATCAACTCTAGGTTTCACGAACCAACATCTGTTACAACTTCACAGGAAGGTCAAGAGGAAACGAAACACTTTAATTATAAAACCATTGGATACAGTTTTGAGATAGAACATTTCAATAATTTATTGAGAGAAGAAAAAACCGAAAGCGATATAATGACGTTTGAAATAAGCCGAAAATTGATGAAGTTACTGGATGCAGTTCGACATGAGATAAGCCCCACCTAACCTCCCCAAAGGGGAGGAACTATAAATGCATTTTCATGGAGTGGCTGCTAGAATATTTGCCATATTAGCTTAACTTAAATTTTACCAGTAATTATTAATAGAGGCATTAGACCCCATTAAACTTGAACCTTGAACCTTAACCTTGAACCTTGAATAAAATATGCTAATTAGAATTGTAAGACTTAGCTTTAATTCTGAACATGTCGAGGAATTTCTAAACAATTTTGAAATCAATAAATCAAAGATTAGAAATTTCAAAGGTTGCGAGAAATTAGAACTTTTAAGGGACAAAAATCATGAAAATGTATTCTTCACTTATAGTTACTGGAATTCTGATGTTGACTTAGAGAACTACAGGAACTCTGAATTGTTTGCATCTGTTTGGGCAAAGACTAAAATACTCTTCAATGATAAACCTCAAGCTTGGAGTGTTGAGCGCTTAGTTGAAATGTAATCAAATTTCAATTTCACAATTTTTAATCGAGCTTGGACACCTGGTAGAATGTCAAAACATGAAAATTTAAAATTATTCTAATTCTAAAACCCATTAAATATTAACTTTGCTTGGCCTCTGAAGCTTTAGCGAAAAAGAGCAAATTTAAACTTGAACTTTCATTCTAAATGTTTGCCGTACTAAAAAAAGAGATAAATACATTTTTTGCGTCACCCATTGGATATTTGGTAATCGCCATATTTCTATTACTAAACGGTCTTTTTTTATGGCTTTTTAAAGGAGAATTCAACATTTTGGATAATGGTTTTGCCGATTTGTCCAGCTTTTTTCTTCTCGCCCCTTGGATTCTCATATTTCTGGTTCCCGCGGTCACCATGAGAAGTTTTGCCGATGAGAAAAAGCAAGGCACGTTAGAATTATTGTTGACTAAACCCATCAGTAATTTTCAAATTGTTTTTGGAAAATATCTCGGGGCTTTAGTACTCATAATAATAGCCTTATTACCAACAATACTCTACGCCTTTACAATTTCTAAGTTAGGTAACCCAGAGGGCAACCTAGATGTAGGAAGCACCATTGGTTCGTATTTTGGACTATTTTTTTTAGCCGCAGCCTATACCGCAATCGGTATATTTTCCTCAAGTCTGTCAGATAATCAAATTGTAGCTTTTATAATAGCGGTATTTATATGTTTTTTCTTTTATTTCGGTTTTGAGGGCTTGAGTAATTACCAGCTATTTGGTGATACTATTTATATCGAAAACCTCGGGATGGAAGCGCATTTCAAAAGCATTGGCCGTGGAATTTTAGACACCCGGGATATCGTTTATTTTCTAAGTATAAGTGCTTTTTTCGTGGCATTGACAATATTTAATCTCAAACGCACCAACTCATGATTATTACGGCCTCGCTTGTTATTATGATGTTGGTACTTTTTGTTTTGGTTTTTCTTTTCGTCAAAACTATTGATGAGCGAAAATGGCTGAGTATTTTGGTTAGTTTAGCAATAACCCCATTTGTTTATTTTTATGCGCTTTACCCTATGATAAACATATTTACCAACTATCATCATCAAAAATATTTCACTACAGAACGATGGCATGATAACCCAGCCCTGCGTTATGAAATAAGCGATAATATGATAGCCTCAAAAATTTTGATGGGTAAGTCAAAAAAAGAAATCCAAGCACTTCTTGGAAAACCTGAATGGCTCTCATGGAATGACAGTCTTAAGGCACCAGATAAGAATAAATGGAATTATGCAATGGGCATTGAGCCAGGTGCACTTAATGAAGATAAAGAGTGCATTGAGATTATCTTTAAAAAAGAAAGCGTGACAGAATTAAAACAATATCAGGAGCAACTAAAATTTGATGGCACAGAACAATAAAAAAATACTTGTCTACTCGATTTTGGCCTTAGCTCTTTTGCTTTTGGTCAATCTAGTTTCCTCTAAAATTTACAAGCGTTTTGATTTAACGAAGGATAAGCGATACACGCTATCTACTGCCGCGCTGGAAACACTTGATGATGTTGACTCGCCATTAATTATAGATGTATTTCTTGAAGGTGATTTCCCTTCAGAATTTAGAAGACTTAGAGACGAAACTAGACAGATTATTGAAGAGTTTACGGTCTATAATGACAATATTTCGGCTAATTTCATAAATCCTTTGGAAGACGAGAAGGATCGCGACAGAAATATTCAACAGCTATCTCAGCGCGGGCTTCAGCCTTTTCAAATTAGTATAAGGGAAAGTGGGAAGACCTCCCAAGAACTTATAATTCCCTGGGCATTGGCAAGCTATAATGAACAGACTGTCATAATTCCATTGATTAAAAATAAGATTGGTGCAACGGATCAAGAATTAGTGAATTCATCGATTCAAAATCTGGAATATGCATTTGCAGACGCTTTTAAAAAATTAGTAAAACCCAAGGAAAAGAAGATAGCTATCTTACGGGGTAACGGTCAATTATCTGATATTTATGTTGCGGATTTCCTTAAGACGATTGGCCAAAACTACTTTCTCGCGCCTTTTACCTTAGACAGTATTTCTGTTAATCCTCAAAAGACCTTAAACGAATTAAATGTTTACGACCTGATTATTTCGGCTAAACCAGGTGAAGGTTTTTCAGAACAGGAAAAATATGCACTTGATCAATACACCATGAACGGCGGAAAAAGTCTGTGGCTTACCGAAAGTATTTTGATGGATAGGGACAGCTTGCTAAATAATAATGGTAAGGCTGTGGCTTTAATGAAAGACCTTAATCTTGGGGATTTCTTTTTTAAATATGGTGTACGCATCAACCCGGTAATTGTTAATGACCTTTATTCGGCACCTATTACCCTTGCTATTGGTGAAGGTAATAACACCCAATTTCAACCGCTCCAATGGCAATACTCGCCACTCGCTGCTAGTAATCCCAACCATCCTATCACGACGAACCTTGACCCGATCAAGTTTGATTTTGCGAGTCAAATCGATACCCTTAAAAATTCTGTTGAGAAGACCATTTTATTGAGAAGTTCCCAGCTTACAAAACTAGAAGGGGTACCCAAAGAAATAAATCTTGACATTGTTACTAAGGAGCCCAATCCAGAAACATATACAAAACCGAATCAAACATTGGCAGTGTTACTTGAAGGCGAATTTACCTCGGTCTATAAAAACAGGATTAAGCCATTTAACATTTCCGTAGATAAAACTGAAAGTAAGACTACAAAAATGATTGTAATTGCTGATGGCGATGTCATAAAAAACGAAGTGGTGCGCAATCAACCTCAAGAATTAGGTTTTGAATTTTTGACTAAACGAACCTTTGGCAACAAGGAATTTTTGCTCAATGGGGTTAATTATCTACTCAATGACGACGGACTTATAAACATTCGCACAAAGGAGGTAAAGTTGGCATTTTTGGACAGTAATAAAATAGAAGCCGAAAAAAATAAATGGCAATTTATAAATATTGCCTTACCACTTATAATTCTTGGAACTTTTGGTATAGTATTTAATTATTTGCGCCGAAGACGATACGGGAAAAAGTAATTTTTCCATCAGGGATTTAGCCCTCATTACTGCACTGGCATGTTAATAAGTTTGTTTCAGAAAACAGCATGTTTAAGATATATTTGTAAGACAAATTTTGATTTTAAATTTAGATTCAAAAATGAAATTTATAGTTTCCAGCACATATTTACTTAAGCAGTTACAGGTTTTGGGTGGTGTTATCAATAACTCCAACACACTACCGATTTTGGATAATTTTTTATTCGAACTCAATGGTTCGTCACTAACGGTTTCTGCAAGTGATTTAGAGACTACCATGTCAGCATCCTTAGAAGTCGAGAGTGATGAGGATGGCAGTATTGCCCTTCCTGCGAGATTACTATTGGATACCTTGAAGACCTTCCCTGAGCAGCCCTTGACCTTTGTTGTTGAAGATAATAACACCGTAGAAATTAGCTCAAATCACGGTAAATACGCTTTGGCCTATGCCGATGGAAACGAATTCCCAAAATCTGTTGAGCTTGAAGACCCAAGTAAGACAACTATTTCTGGTGATATTTTAGCCACGGCAATCTCTAAAACCATCTTTGCAGCTGGAAATGATGATTTACGACCAGTAATGAGCGGTGTCTTTTTTCAGTTTTCTACTGAAAGCTTAACATTCGTAGCAACAGATGCCCACAAATTGGTGAAATATACGCGTGAGGATGTAAAGGCAGACCAAGTTGCAGAATTTATAATGCCAAAGAAACCTTTAAATCTTTTAAAAGGAATTCTTGCGGCAAGCGATGAGGAAGTGACCATTGAATATAATGATTCTAACGCCAAGTTCACCTTTGAGAATTCTGTATTGGTCTGTCGTCTGATTGATGGAAAATATCCAAACTACGAAGCGGTTATCCCGAAAGAAAATCCTAACAAGCTCACAATTGATAGAACGCAATTTTTAAATTCTGTGCGTCGTGTGAGTATCTTTTCAAATAAGACCACGCATCAAATAAGACTTAAAATCGCCGGAGCAGAGCTTAATATTTCAGCAGAGGACATTGATTACAGCAATAAGGCCGAAGAGCGCTTAAACTGCGATTACCAAGGCGATGATATGCAAATTGGTTTTAACTCCCGCTTTTTAACTGAAATGCTCAATAACCTTAATGCCGATGACGTTCAATTGGAAATGAGTCTTCCAAACCGGGCCGGAATCTTAACGCCAGTAGATGGATTGGACGAGGGCGAGAAAGTCACGATGTTGGTAATGCCGGTTATGTTGAATAATTAGGTTTTCACTCAAAATAAAAAACAAAAAACAAAGCAATCTTTTAATAAAAGATTGCTTTGTTTTTTAAATTAAATCAGACTTTACTGATTATTTATTTTGTGTATTTACTATCCCAAATGGCCTCATTTACGTTCTTACCTCTTGGTACGGCATAAAAAATCATTACTGCAATTACAGACTTAAACATAAATAAAAACAACAACCCTACGTTGGTTAAAAAATGTTCATTGGTATCCATGGTCAAACTATACAGATAAGTGATTACTACCGACGCCAAAAAAGCGAAAAACATTAAATTGTCCAAACTTTTAAATGGTAATACCAACCACTTTCTAAAAGCGTTCAAATCATTACCCCATTTGTGTATGAGATAGTAGTAACCATTGCCTATTGGTGCGAATAATAATGGATCATCTGGGTTCTCCAATCTGAAGAGTTTTGATGGTGCCATTACCTTAAATCCGGAAAGCTCGATATTATGCTCAGCCTCCAAATCTTTAATTTTAGTAATAGCCTCCTCTGGAAATTCATTCTTAAAATACCGACTGTCTAAAAAACGAAGTCGATAATCGATACAAATTTTCTTGATTGTATCAATATGGTAAACCTTATCAGATTCCAATAAATCGATATCGAAATCATTGGTATAATCATTTACCCCTGATGACAAGGTAGTTTCAATGCGATGCTCTGCTCTAGCTTCGGCTAACAAATCAGACAATAACTTATCGACAGAGTCTGAATTTCGCGATCGAGAACGTTGCTTACGCAATTTAGCTTCGATGTTAGTTCTTTCTATCATGTTGCAATTTTTTTGACTAAGTTATAATACAAGTTAATTAAAACCAAAAGATTAATAAAAAAAATCAATTGACCGAAATAAAAAACAAAAAAAACGCCCACTTGAAAAGTGGGCGCTATCTTCTATCTCTTTATAAAATAACTAACTAATAAAATTAAGGGACAGAGGATATTTTGGTTCTTGGCCATGACTGGCTCTTATAGCATTTATGATAGGATATAAAAAAGAAATAAAACATAAAACAATTAAACCGAAGACCCCTAAGCCAAAGGCAAATATTAAAGGGATACAAATAAGTGAATAAAGCAAGATGCTTATCTGAAAATTAAGAATCCGTTTGCCTTGCTCATCCATTTCAATGACCGATTCTTTTTGGGTTGACCAAATGATAAGGGGGACAATAAGCCCACCAAAACCTGTAATAAAGGTCAATAATTGACTCAAATGTGTTAATACAATAAGTTGATTATCCTGACGCATTCTACATGAATTAAGTTTTGAACAGCTATAGGACGCAGACTTTTCTATTTCGTTACAGATTTATCAATAAATCAATCATTAAGGTTTTATGATTGAAATGAATAGTTCTTTGTCTTTTCGGTTTCCATCAGAATTTAAACAACGTTCCATTTTTTGTATTTGAAATCTATCTTCAAATAAATCTTGATATTCTGAGAGACTACCGCCAAAAGGCGGTCCCTTTTCTGAAAGCGGAAAATCAAACAGTACGCCAACTAATTTGGCCTCTGATTTTAGAAGTTCATGCATTTTGAGGCTATAAGCCTCCCTTAGACTGGGATTAAGTGCACAAAAAAAGGTTTGCTCCAAAATCAAATCATACTTTAGCTTCGATTCAAAATTGAAAAAGTCTGCGCAGAACAGACGGTCCTTCGGAAAAGTTGGGATGCGTTTCAGTAAATTATCTAAGGCCGCCGCTGAAATATCAACTACATAAACATTGTTAAATCCATTTTTAAAAAGATATTCTACTTCATGGCCGTTTCCAGCACCAGGAACCAGAATATGCACTGATTTATCGTTTATTTGATCAATATAAGATTTCAAGGGTGTGGAAACCTTACCTAAATCCCAACCAATCTCGTCATTTTTGTAGCGGTTATCCCAGTATTCAGAAGTTAATTTTTGCATCGGATAATTGCGATTTTCATTTTCAATAAACTTAGAAATTAAGATTAAAACTCAAAAAAAGCCGTTTCTGTAAAGGCATGAAACTTCTTACCCTTTCCTGTTTTTGATGTCGCTAATCCCGTAAAAGCACTAAAAGCTGGCAGAATTAGCTGGTTTGAAGTGATTTTAAAGCAGGGTAATCTCAGACCGGGTCGACCTTTGCTGCGAACTAACACGCCTGGATGAATATGACCGGAAATCATGAATTTATCCTTAGAACGTGTAGGTTCGTGAATTAATGTAAAAGGTTTCAGAAATAATTCCTTTTGGCAGCACTCAATATCAAAACTATCATAAACCTCAGCTTTCAATCGGTCGTGGTTTCCCTTAATCAGAATAATTTCCAGATTTTGAAATGAGTCACGCCATACTTTGAAGGCATCCATATCTGTGTTGATTTCGGCATGAAACAAATCACCAACTACTATTATTTTTTTTGGCTTATAGTGATGAACCAAAATCGATAATCGTTTTAAGTCCTTTTCTTGCACATCTGATGACACCGCAATACCATGCTTTCTAAAATGTGCGGATTTACCAATATGCAAGTCTGAAACAATCAGCGAATTTTCCTTTTTCCAGTAAATTGCCCTAAGATTGTTAAGCACTAACTCTTCATCACGAAGTATGATTGGTTTTTCTACGAAATGCATGGATATTTTACAAAGCTGCAAAGGTAATTAGACCTTACAGGTTTTAAAAGTCTAAGGGGTGCAAAAAAACATTTCAAGTCATTACTAAAAACTTGCAGGATTCCCCCGCCCGTTGGGGGGGGGGGGGGGGGGGGGTTTAGGGGTTTAGATTCACCGATTTTTGAATCCGGGCAATAACCCAAAAAAAATGCACACAAATCAAAATTTGGCGTAAAAGTGAAACATAAAACGG
>JBCCOJ010000103.1:0-10903 GCA_039025415.1 Bacteroidota bacterium
CATTAATCCTAGGAATTAAAATACCATCTACGCTTCTAGGCGTTACTGGGTTTGAAGCTTCAATATCTAATAATGCATTGGGTTCATTATCATTTATTCCAATACGTCCATCTTTTAACCACGTCATTCGCTCTGCTTCATTCCCAGAAAAATTACGTGACCATAAATTCAGTTTATCATCAGAGCCGGTATATAAAAACTCAAAACCAAAATCGGCTCCTTCAAATAGCGATAATGAGGATGAATTGCCATCGTTAGTTTTTACTTTTAAGCTAGAATCTGTGGTTTGAACAACTTCAGTAATACCATTGACTCGTAATAAATCATTATCAAACTCACCATAGATTAAGGGATTCGAACTGCCCGAATTTTCAATATACAGACGATCACTGTTTGATTCACCGATTCCAGAGCGATGACCAATAAAAACGCTTCCACTTTTAGAGTCCATTCCACCTGAACCTGATTCTACACCAATAAAAATATTATCATTACCATCTGTATTTCTTCCTGCATTATCACCAATGGCAACGTTGTTATTCCCAATTGTATTTTCTTGCAATGCGATAAAACCTAAAGCTGTATTATTTAATCCAGATATATTGTTGAGCATTGCACCATAACCAATAGCAACATTATCTCTGCCTGTAGTGTTATTTAAAATGGCATGAAAACCTAAACCTATATTTCTATTATTGGATTGGTCATCATTTAAACCAGCATCAATTCCAATAAAAACAGAAGAACCGTCATCTGAACCGTCATTATCTGATTTGGCATCAATCAAATTATCCAAACGCTCAGCACCACTAAAATTTTGCCAATTACTTAAATTATGATTCCAATAATAGAACTGATTATCTGAATTGCTAAAAACCAACAACCCATTTTGATCTGCTGTTGGATTTGTTGAGGGAAAAGCATCGATTCGCGGAATTAAAATACCATCTGTATTTCTTGGACTAGAAACATTTGAGGCTTCAATATCAAGCATCGCATTGGGATCATTATCATTTATACCTACACGACCATCCTTGAGCCAAGTCATTCTCTCTGCTTCGTTTCCAGAGAACGTTCTAGACCACAAATTCAACTTATCATTTGAACCAGTATATAAAAATTCAAAGCCAAAATCAGCCCCTTCCAACAATGATATAGATGATGCATTACCATCATCGGTTTTTACCTTCAAACTAGCGTCTGTGGTTTCTACCACCTCGGCTACTCCATTGATACGAAGTAAATCATTATCGAACTCCCCATAGATGAGGGGGCTTGAGCTGTCTGAATTTTCAATATACAGTCGATTACTATTGGCTTCATTTTTACCAGCATTGAAGCCAATAAAAATACTGCCATTAATATCCCCATTTGTATCCCCTGAAAATGCCCCAAGGAATATATTTTGACTTCCATTCTTACTTGCACCAGCTCGATAGCCTATACCTACATTATCGAAACCGTCTGTCAAGGAAAAATTGGAATTCCAACCAACAGAAGTATTTCTGGAACCCAAACTACAAACAAAGAGACTTGACGTGCCAATTGCTACGTTTGAAAAACCAGATATATTTGAGCTTAAACTTCCCCAACCGACTGCTACGTTACTTGAGCCTGTCTGACTATCCTTTAGACTTCGCCATCCTATGGCTATATTTGAAAAGCCAGATACGTTTGAACTTAAACTCTCATATCCAAAAGCAGTATTGTTAAAGCCAAGAGTATTTGAATTTAAGCTTAGATAGCCGAACGCAGTATTATTGCTACCATTAGTATTTGCTTCTAAAGCTTTAAATCCTACCCCTGTATTGCCATTATTAGTGCCATTATCATTTAATCCAGCATCTATCCCAATAAAAACAGAGGATCCATCCTCTGTGCCGTCATTATCTGATTTAGCGTCAACCAAATCATCTAACTTTTCAGCTCCAGCTCCAAAACGTTGCCAAGTACTACTACCATTGTCCCAATAGTAAAAGCCTTTATCAACACTTCCATCTCCTGTTACATACACCAACATTCCATCTTGGCTGGCGGTGGGATTGGTCGAAGGATATTCGTCAATTTTAGGGATGATTATGCCATCGGTGCTTAAGGGTGCTGACTGGTTAGACGATTTTACCTCAAGAGCAGCGTTGGGGGTTGTGGTATTAATACCTACCTGCCCGTGAATTCCAAGGGGAATTGAGCATAATATTAAAACAAAGACACAAAGAATTTTCATTTTGAATACATTACAAATAAACATGACGTAAGTTATTTGTTGTATTCAAAAAATCATTAAGGGCATTCTCTAAGTTTTAAAACCTAGGGAATACCCTTAGAAGTTGAAATCAAACCGAAGTTGACACCGGGGACTAAAAAGCGTTAACAATGGCATAGAAATCTTCGGCTTTAAGTGAAGCACCGCCAATCAAACCACCATCAACGTCTTGTTTTGAAAATATTTCCTTGGCATTATTAGGTTTCACGCTTCCACCGTATAAGATAGATACAGACTCTGAAACGTCTGAACCATATTTAGCCAATAACGCTTTTCTAATAAACGCATGCATTTCTTGAGCCTGTTCTGGACTTGCAGTTTCACCGGTACCGATAGCCCAAACGGGCTCATAGGCTAGAATAATATGTTTAAAAGCGTCGGCTTCAAGGTGGAACAGCGCATTTTTAATTTGGCTTTCAACTATAGACTCCTGGTTGCCAGTCTTTCTGTCTGCCAGTTCCTCACCGAAACAGAAAATAATCTGAATCTTGTGTTTTAAAGCTGCATCCACTTTTTTTGCCAGGGTTTCATCAGTCTCATTAAAATAGGCGCGTCTTTCACTATGCCCTAAAATCACGGTCTTTATCCCTAAGCTAGAGAGCATTCCCGCACTTACTTCACCGGTGTACGCACCGTCTTCTGCAAAGTGCATATTTTGGGCCGCTACTTCAATATCTGTTTGTTTTGTGGATTGAAATGCATGCCAAAGGTTGGTAAACGCAGGTGCTATCATGACCTGTGCATTTGACGTTTTAGTCTGTTTTTTCAGTTCGGAAATCAAAGATTCGGTTTGTATTAGACCGTTATTCATTTTCCAATTACCAGCTACAATATTTTTTCTCATGGGCCCATCCTGGCCTTCCTAAATAGAAGGAACTTGTTATTGATTACAATTAAGATTATTAAACAAAAATAAGATATTCTCAGTCAAGTTTAACTTTTGGGTCTAGCCAGCCATAAATTACATCGACCAAAATATTTATCAAAATAAATAAAATTGCAATTACCAAAACTGCTCCCATAATTACTGGTAAATCTAAAGTATTTAAGGCATTTACAATTTCCTTGCCGAGGCCATTCCACCCAAAAATATATTCCACAAAAACAGCTCCAGCAAGCATCGAAGCGAACCAACCTGAAATAGCCGTAATTACAGGATTAAGAGCATTCTTGATAGCATGTTTTCTAATTATATGCATTTCGCTTAGTCCCTTGGCCCTCGCTGTTCTAATGTAGTCCTGATTAAAAACTTCCAATAATGAATTTCGCATCAATTGAATAACGACCGCTAGTGGACGGATTCCCAGAACAATTGCGGGCAGGATAAGATTTTTCCATTTTAATTGCATGTTCTCGCCAAAATCGTCTAATTCGTAAAGACTCCCAGTCATCTCTAAATTAGTGTAATTGTGCAATACGTAACCGAAAAACCAAGCAAATAAAATTGCACTGAAAAACGAAGGCACACTCATTCCTAGCGTGCTAAAAACTTGAATGAGTTTATCTAACCATCGGTCTTTAAACAACGCCGAGACTACCCCAAGGAATACCCCCAAAACGATAGCGATTATTATAGCAGAAATAGCCAAAACAGCGGTATTGGGTAATGTCTCACCAATCACTTGAGATACATTTTTACCTTGTTTGGTAAAGGATTCCCTTAAATACGGAAACTTTAAAGCTATGTTTGTTTGGCCAATTCTAAATAATTTAGTCGCGCTGTACTTATTAGTATCCAAGAACGTATAATCTGATGTTTCACTGGAATGGAATGACAAGGGTGATAAATCATTCACATAATAAAGATATTGGGTGAAAATTGGCTTGTCAAAACCATACTTTGCTTTTACCGCAGCAATTTGATCGCTATCCTCATTTTGACCAAGCATCATTTGCGCTGGGTCACCGGGAAGCACATTGAATAAAAAGAAAATAACGGTAACCACCCCAAAAAGAGTGAGTAAGGCGTATAAAATTTTTCTAATTAAATAATTAAGCATGGTTCGCTAACAAGGATACAGGCAATCAATAAATATGATGAAAGTTAAATCGTTTTAATTAAACTCCAAATCCTCAATATCGTTCCAATGTACCTTTTGGGTGACCGTACCTTTTTCTAAAGTCAGCACCCCAGGATTTGCGCGCACTATGGTTTTGAGAACCTTTTCATCACATAGGTAAAAATCAAAATTTAAATCATAGGCCTGCTTAACCTCGGCTTTTTTATCATTTCCAGATGCTGTAAGACCTATTACCTCATAACCTTTACTTTGCGCTCTCTTGGCCATGGCCTTCATTTTGGCCATACCATCTGCTTCAGCTTTTTCGAGACTATATGCCACAACCATTACCAATTTATCTTTTTCAAGGAACGTCTGAGTAAGGTCTTCATCGTCTGTCTCAATTGAAAAATCTTGGATTTTAGGGACATCTCCCTCTTCTATGGTTTCGGTTTCTACGCTAATGATTTCATTATATGATTTTGGACCACGACCATTGTCGGTTAAGGTTTTCTCCTTTCCAGTTTCGTCGGTATAAGTCCAAACGTATTCGGTTATCGGCTTTTTGGCATTGGGCGGAAGTTTCATGTTCTGCTGGAGATTATCGCCAATTTTATAAGGACGAAAATCAAAGGTCGGCAAGTGCATTAGAACATGGTATCCAAACCAAAGGCAAACCATAAAGCTCAAAAGAGCGACAATAGTCAAGGGGAATTTCCCCATTATAGGTTTAATGTGACGCTTTCCGAAGAAAAGAATCAAAATAAAAATGAGCAATATGACATCTTTCCAGAACGACTCCCATGGTTCCAATTTCAAAAAATCACCAAAGCATCCGCAATCTTTAACCTTATCAAAATAAGCGGCGTAAAAGGTCAAGAAGGTAAAAAACACAATCATGGCCAATAAGCTCCAAACGGTAAATTTAGGTTTATAGCCAATTAGCAGAAATACGCCAAGAATGACTTCAAACACCACAACCACAATTGAAATCCCCAAAGCATAAGGCATTAAGAATGGGATATCCAGCACATCATAACTGAAATATTCCTGAAGCTTAATTGAAAAACCAATCGGGTCATTCAGCTTTATAAATCCCGAAAAAATAAAAAGCGCGCCAACTAATAGGCGGGAAATGTTTACAAGTACTTTCATCTATTTATTAAAATACCCTTCGACTGCGCTCAGGGTAATATTTTTAATTTGATTCTGATTCTAAATGAATTAACGCAAAAATTGCATAATTTATCATGTCCTGATAATTGGCATCAATGCCTTCACTAACGATGGTTTTACCAGCATTATCCTCTATTTGTTTGACACGTAGTAATTTCTGCAAAATCAAGTCGGTTAAACTGCTCACTCGCATATCGCGCCAAGCTTCACCATAATCATGATTTTTATCCATCATTAGCTGCTTGGTCAAGGCTATTTTTTCATCGTATAGCGTAATAGCTTGCGAAAATGACAAGTCAGGCTGCTCAGCAACACCTTTTTCCAATTGAATTAAAGCCATAGTGCAATAGTTTATAATACCAATAAATTCACTGTTTTGGCCTTCAGCTATTTTCTGAACTTGATTTTGTTGTAATCCCCTAATGCGTTGTGCTTTGATAAAAATCTGATCGGTTAGCGAAGGTAGGCGTAATATCCGCCAAGCACTCCCATAATCGGTCATTTTCTTTTCGAATAAACTTCTGGATTTTGCTATAACATCGTCGTATTGTTGAGAGGTATTGTGCATTAAATGGTCATTATTTCGTGTAAATTTCGCTTAAAATGTTCAGAGTGCAAAGCTGAAATTATCGAAAGGCTTATTTTTGCACAAATTTGACATTTTTTATAATTATCTAACATTTCCGAAGTGACCAAAGACCAACTCATAGCACAAATACGCCAAAAAAAATCCTTTCTCTGTATTGGGCTAGATACCGATTATTATAGAATTCCAAAACATCTTCTGGACGAGGAAGACCCCATTTTCTCATTTAATAAAGCCATAATAGACGCCACTCATCAGTACTGCGTAGCTTACAAACCCAATATTGCTTTTTACGAAGCCGAAGGTCTTGCAGGCTGGAAAGCCTTGGAAAAAACAATCATGTATCTTAACGTAAAGCACCCAGAGATATTCACAATTGCTGATGCAAAGCGAGGTGATATCGGCAATACTACAAAAATGTACGCTCGTGCATTTTTTGAGAATCTTGATTTTGACAGTCTTACCGTAGCACCTTACATGGGAAGGGATTCGGTAGAGCCTTATCTCGAATTTGAGAATAAGCACACGATACTTTTGGGCCTGACCAGCAATCCAGGAGCGTTTGACTTTCAAATAAAAAAGGGGAAGGGCAAATCACTTTACAAGAGAGTCTTGAAACGTTCCAAAAGCTGGAAAAACGCTGAAAATCTCATGTACGTTGTCGGTGCTACCAAAGCAAAATACTTAGCTGGTGTACGAAAAATCGTGCCTAAGTCATTCTTGCTGGTTCCGGGTGTCGGCGCTCAAGGCGGAAATCTGAAGGATGTCTGTAAATATGGTATGAATGAAGATGTAGGTCTGCTCGTTAATTCTTCCCGCGGAATTATTTTCGCTTCAAAGAACAGCGATTTTGCCGAGGCCGCAACTAAAAAAGCGAAGGAATTACAACAGGAGATGGCTGATATTTTGGCTGTTAGCCGTTAGGTGTTAGGTGTTAGGTGTTAGGTGTTAGGTGTTAGGTGTTAGGTGTTAGGTGTTAGATAAAAAACACTAAAAATATTAGAATTTAGATACTTTATAAATCGAATTTGTTGACCTCGTTTCTGAAAATTTAGGCTATCAATTGATGATTTGGATTTAAGCTTTAAAGGCTAAACCTCAATTTTAGAACTATAATCATCCTCAGTCAATTCGGTTTTTTTTATGGCTCCAAAACCGCCAGCAACATCAATTACATTCTGAAACCCTCTGGCCTTGAGTATTGATGCGGCAATAACACTTCTGTAACCTCCTGCACAATGGATGTGATATTCGGTATCTTTTACTATTTCAGACATATTTGTATTGATATTGTCCAGTGCAAAATGCTGAGCCTTCCTTAAATGTTTAGTTTCAAATTCCCCGTCCCTTCTAACGTCCAGTACATTGAGATGTTCTGTCTTTAGTTTTTTCGAAAATGCTTCCGCAGAAATCGATTCTAAGGTATCCACTTCCCTACCCGATTCTTTCCAAGCTTCGATGCCTCCTTCAAGATAACCTAAAGTATTATCGTAACCTACTCTTGAGAGTCGGGTAATGGCCTCTTGGCTTTTCCCCTCTGGCACAACTAAAATAATGGGTTGTTTTAAGTCGGTAATCAAAGCGCCAACCCACGGTGCAAACTGACCATTGAGACCAATAAAAATAGAATTTGGAATATGGGCGTTGATATATTCACTCTGTACCCTTACATCTAAAACCAGCGCACTCTCATGGTTGGCATAATCCTCAAATTGCTCCGGAGATAGCGGGATATCTCCTTTTTGTAAAATATCATCGAAGTTATTGTAGCCTTGTTTGTTTAACATGGCATTTTTTTGAAAATATTGGGGAGGTGGTGCGATACCATCAAGCACTTCCTTAATAAACTCATCTTTCGTCATATCCTCACGTAAGGCATAATTGGTTTTTTTCTGTTCACCAATGGTACCTACGGTTTCCTTACTCATTTTCTTCCCACAAGCTGAACCTGCACCATGAGCGGGATATACGACCACATCGTCTTCTAAAACCATTATTTTTTCTCTTAGCGAATCAAAGAGCATCCCCGCTAAATCTTCTTTTGTTAAGTCGGACTTGATTGCCAAATCTGGTCTACCGACATCGCCTAAAAACAGCGTGTCACCTGAGAAAACAGCTCGATTTTCGCCATTTTCATCAATTAATAGGTAACAGGTAGATTCTAAGGTATGCCCCGGTGTATGAATAGCCTTAATCCTTATGTTGCCTATTTTAAATTCCTCGCCATTAAAGGCGGAATGGATATCATAGTCTGTTTTAGCATTTGGCCCAAAAACGATAGTTGCCCCTGTCTTCTTGGCCAAATCTATGTGGCCTGAAACAAAATCAGCGTGAAAATGGGTTTCAAAGACGTATTTAATGGTGGTATTGTTTTTTTCTGCAATTGATAGATAAGGTTGTGTTTCCCTAAGCGGGTCAATTATTGCAGATTCGCCATTAGACTCAATATAATAAGCCCCTTGGGCTAAACAACTTGTATATACTTGCTGAATTTTCATATCAAATTTATTTGAGGGTAATCACTCATTCTTAGAAGTAGTTCCTAAAGCAATCATTTTTAATTTCCGTATTTGGGCACAAAAAATGACAGCCTAATTAAACATTTACAAAGGTATGAAGAACGCCACTTTTTTTTATCTGCTAAGTGGCTTTTGATTAAAAATATTATCCTGAGCGCAGTAGAAAGGCATTAAAACATTGCACATAATGAAGGTGGAATCGTTCTTACATGAAATAACTGAGAGCAAAAATTACGTCATATGACGTATTTGTAGTTAAAGGGCAATTAATGACTTTTGAATCCATCCCGGTTATTTGAAATTTCAGTTTTTAAATCTTGTGTAAAATTCACTTCAGATTATAAAACAGGTCTAATTTTGATGATTGCATTTTAATTCAAAAAAAACACAGTTCGAGAAACAAACAAGCTATAATCAACAGAATGTAAGCTCTTAACAAGGCAACTTATAAGCATTGATTTTTATTAAAAATTTGTTAAAAAAATAAATTTAAATACCTTTAAACGCTAACTATTAATTCAACTATGAAAAAAAATTACTTAATCCCAATTTTTTTATCGAGCTTTTTTTTATGCTTCGCACAAGAATCTAAGGTGATTGAATATCCTTTTGCCGAGCCCGGTTCCGAAGTCACAAGAGGTGTTTTTGGTTCTGACGATAGAATGGAAGTCAAGGATGCCGAGGGCTACGAGGACTTTGTTAGAGCTACAGCCGTAATGATTAGAAAGGACAATATTTACAATAATGAATTTTATTCATGGTCTTTGAGAGAGCGGCTAGTAAGGCAGTTTGGCACAGACAAATTCGACAAAGATGTACGATTTTTAGATCAACCGGCTATTGGTTCTTGTACTGGTTTTTTAATAGCCCCAGATGTTTTAGTAACAGCAGGTCATTGTATTAATTCAATGGAAGATGCCAATAAGTTTGTTTGGGTTTTTGATTATACAAGCGAGTCGGATTTTGTTAATAATAGAAAACTCCAATTCAAACCAGAAAACATATATGAGGTTGAAAGTATAATCACCTCTACCCTTAACGATAGAACCAGAGACGATTACGCCGTACTGAAATTGACCAGAAAATCAGAACGGTCCCCATATCGATTTAGAACCAGTGGCGGTGTTTTGCTAGATGGAGCTATAAATACACTCGGCTGCCCTACTGGGCTTCCTTTGAAATTTTCAACCAATGCCACCGTCGTTGATACTTCTCCAAAAAACTGGTTTAAAAGTAATTTAGATTCATTTCCTGGAAACTCAGGAGGTCCAGTTTTTGATCAAAACGGATTTATTGAGGGAATTCTGGTGCGTGGAGCGGTAGAATATGCTAACGGCACATATACAGGGGATTATAAATATGATGCTGAATGCGATTGTATTAAAACGGTACAGTGGAACAGTGTAAATTATACTGCTGGCTGTCAGGCCCATAGAATTACATCTGTTCCTGTAAACGCTCTTATTACTGCGGTATACAATAACGTCGAGTATGCTGTTGCAAACAATTTGGAGAATCGCTTAAATAGTTGGAGTATCTATAATTGGATTTTTGACTATAAATATACCAACGATAACGGCAGATTTGAAAACTTGGCAATTGAGTCTGGAAACCTAAAGGCATTAAAGCTAATACTAGATGTTACCTCTGAAGACTTCTCTGACGAATATGCCCGAGAACTTATTGACCTTGCAATTTCAAAACAAAATAATGAAGCCTTAAAGGTCTTATTGAAAAAAGGAATTCTTGCTGATGCAGGTATGAAAAGTAAATATTCCGCATTGGAAAAGGCAATAAATAACAATCAAACTGAAATAGCACAAACCTTAATCTTTTACGGTGCCAATACCAATATAAAAACCAGTCGAGGCGGAAATCTTTTACATCTCACTGCAAAAAATGGGAATTCGGTGTTAACTGAGCTGCTGGTTAAAAAAGGTATAGATGCTGGCAGCAAGGACAATTCTGGACAAAGACCAGAAAAAATTGCAAAAAAAGCAGGTTATAGAGACTTGGCTAAATACCTTAAGAGAGCCAGAAAAGGGAAATTATAAAGCATGTAATTATTTTAAAGCCAATGAGAAAACAATATTCGAAATATCCCAATATTGTTTATGTTTTTCTGTTCTTATTGTTTGGCCTTTTTTCCTGGTCACAAGACAATGATTTCATCAAGATTTCAGATAAGGCACTTAGTGAATTAGACTCGTGTTTATCTAATAAATATGATTTCAGTAAGTTCAAATTAATTAAACTATCCAACGATATTACGTTGGATAGTTTAAGTATTAAAGTCGCCTCAAATTATAAAGAAAAAGACTTTAAGACGCTCATAGATTTCAATCAATTTGATTTTAAA
>JBCCOJ010000104.1:0-10773 GCA_039025415.1 Bacteroidota bacterium
ATAAAACACACCGTCTAAATGAAATCAAACTAATAGCAAATCAAAACGTCATAAACCAAAGTTGGTTTTCTCACTATGACACCTCAAGGATAATGGAATAATTCGATTAAAATTCATTCATTTTCAATTATTTACAATTTGGTAATATTGGAAATTTGTAAAAAGCAATTATAACTATGTTGTAGCTCAACAATAACCTGCGTTTATAGATATTATTAAAAAAAATTATGAGTTAACAATTTAATAACATTGTTTATTTTTTGTAAATAATTGTTAAACAATACGTTAACTCTTATGGGTTTCCTATTAACGTAAAAAGGAGATTGCTTCGGTCGTGCCTCATTCGCAATAACACTCAGTACGTCATTGCGAACATAGTGAAGCAATCCCCAAGCTACAGATAATGGTCAGATTGCTTTACTTCGACTAAGCTTGTATTGAGCATTTCGAATTCGATCAATACAGGCAAAGTTCAAATGCTCAGCACAGGCTTTCGTGCCTCACTCGTAACGACTGTTTTCTTTAGTTTAGCCTATTTGATATTACTTTTAGAAACAGAAATAAAAAACCCCGAAATCTCGGGGTTATACTCAAACTAATCTTCTTCCTCTGGTTGAATTTTAAAATCCTCCATAAATTTGGTGGTATAGTTACCAGCGCGATAGTCTGGATGCTCCATTAATTGGCGGTGGAAGGGAATTGTAGTTTTTATGCCCTCAATCACAAACTCATCCAATGCCCGCTTCATTTTATTAATGGCTTCTTCCCTTGTTTGAGCCGTGGTTATCAACTTCGCAATCATACTGTCATAGTTGGGCGGTATGGCGTAACCTGCATAAACATGGGTGTCTAACCTTACCCCGTGACCTCCCGGTGCGTGGAGTGTTGTTATTCTTCCCGGTGATGGTCTGAAATCGTTAAAGGGATCTTCGGCGTTGATTCTGCACTCGATTGAATGTAAATTTGGCGTGTAGTTCTTACCCGAAATTGGCACTCCCGCCGCAACCAGTATTTGCTCGCGTATTAAATCAAAATCAATCACCTGTTCGGTAATGGGATGCTCAACTTGGATACGGGTATTCATTTCCATAAAGTAGAAGTTGCGGTGTTTGTCTACCAAAAACTCTACCGTACCGGCACCTTCATAACTAATATATTCAGCAGCCTTGACCGCTGCTTTTCCCATTTTATCCCTTAAATCTTTGGTCATAAAGGGGGAAGGAACTTCCTCGGTCAATTTTTGATGGCGCCGTTGTACTGAGCAATCCCTTTCGGAAAGATGGCAAGCTTTACCTCGGGAATCCCCTACAACTTGAATTTCAATGTGCCTTGGCTCCTCAACGAATTTTTCCATATACATGTCGTCGTTGCCAAATGCAGCCTTTGATTCTTGGCGAGCTGAGTCCCAAGCGGCTTTTAGGTTCTCCTTTTTCCAAACAGCGCGCATACCTTTACCACCTCCACCAGCAGTTGCTTTCAGCATTACTGGATAACCAACTTCTTCGGCTAATTTTTCACATTGCTCAAAATCATCAATGATACCATCACTACCTGGAACGCAAGGTACACCAGCCGCTTTCATGGTCGCCTTGGCGGTGGCTTTATCGCCCATTTTGGCAATCATATCTGCCGAGGCGCCGATGAATTTTATGCCATGCTCCTCACATATTTTAGAGAACTTGGCGTTTTCTGATAAAAATCCGTAGCCTGGATGTATGGCGTCTGCATTAGTAATTTCCGCAGCAGCGATAATATTTGCTATTTTAAGATAAGACTCACTACTAGGTGGTGGACCGATGCATACGGCTTCGTCTGCAAATTTAACATGCAGACTTTCAGCATCTACCGTAGAATACACCGCTACGGTTTTAATGCCCATTTCTTTGCAGGTTCTAATAACACGTAGTGCTATTTCCCCGCGATTAGCTATTAGTATTTTTTTGAACATACCATTTATGTTAAAAATCCAAAATCCAATCCCAAGACCTCGGGACTAAATTCCAAAATAGAAACTTGGAATTTGGAATTCGGTGATTAGGATTTATTAGTTGGGCTCAACCAAAAACAATGGCTGGTCGAATTCAACAGGTGAAGCATCGTCAACTAAAATCTTAACGATTTTGCCACTTACCTCAGATTCAATCTCATTAAACAACTTCATAGCTTCGATAACGCAGAGTACGTCACCTTCTGCAATAGAAGAGCCTACCTCAACAAATACCGGCTTGTCTGGGGCAGGTTTGCGATAAAACGTACCTATAATTGGGGATTTTATGGTGATGTATTTGGAATCATCGGTTTCTGGTGCTTTGGTTTCAGCTTTGGCCTCTGGAGCTGCCGGTGCTGCGGCCTGAACCTGAGGTTGTGGTATTGCCGTATTCATTGGGACTTGTTGAACGTAGGTGGTTGATTCTCCTTTTCCATCTGAACCCGTCCGGATGGTAATTTTAACATCATCCATCTCTAATTTAACCTCACTCGCGCCAGACTTTGCCACGAACCTGATTAAGTTTTGAATTTCCTTTAAATCCATAATGATTATTTATTAATTAGTTAGTTGTTAGTTATCAAGTTTAAACTGAATCATAAGCCCAAGTTAGATAAATTGCACCCCAGGTGAAACCTCCTCCAAAAGCAGCAAAGACTATTTTATCTCCTTTTTTAAGTTGGCTTTCATAGTCACTTAAAAGCAAAGGTAGGGTGGCCGAAGTGGTATTGCCGTACTTATGGATGTTCATCATAACTTTTTCCTCGTGCAAAGACACTCGGTTGGCAGTTGCTTCTATAATGCGCTTATTGGCTTGATGTGCTGCAAGCCATGCAATATCATCGTTGGTTAGATCATTTCTTTTTAATAGTCGTTCGGTAACATCGGCCATATTGAATACAGCATTTTTAAAAACCGTTCTACCTTCTTGAAACACAAAGTGCTTACCTTCAGCAACAGCCTCAGGTGTAGAAGGATAGGATGATCCACCATACTTTGCATGCAGAAATTCCCTGCCAGCACCATTGCTTCTTAACAATTCGTCCTGAAGACCAACGCCATTGGTGTTTGGCTCAAATAAAACAGCTCCTCCTCCATCTCCAAAAATGATACATGTAGCCCGATCTTCGTAATTAATCATTGAGGAATTCTTATCTGCCCCGATAAGAAGAACATTTTTATATTTTCCTGATTCTATATAACGGGCAGCTACAGACATCCCATAAAGAAAGCTTGAACAGGCTGCTTCCAAATCAAATGAAAATGCATTGACCGCACCTATCTCAGTAGCAGTAAAAGCTGCGGTAGAGGCAGCTTTCATGTCTGGTGTTGCAGTGGCAACAATCACCAATTCTATAGATTCTGGGTTAATACCGCGTTTATTTATCAGGTCTTGGGCTGCCTTGATTGCCAAGAAGGAGGTTCCTTTACCGTCCTCTTTTAATATTCTACGTTCTTTGATACCAGTTCTCGTTGTAATCCACTCGTCATTGGTATCTACCATGGTCTCCAAAATCTCGTTGGAGAGAACATATTCAGGGACGTATGCTCCCACAGCAGTAATTGCAGCCGTTATATTATTCATGGAATGAATTTAATATCTAAAAAATGGAAGAAATCGATAAAAATTGCCATATTTTGAATGAAATTACCCTTTTTTTGTCGATTATGGCGCAAATTAAGGTCTTTTTAAGACATTGAAAAATTAAACATAAAAAAAACGTCCGCAAGCGGACGTTTTATATATGCATGCATAATAGCTTATGCAGCGTTTTCTTCTTCTTCTTGAGAATTATCAATCAAGACCTGACCTCTGTAGTAAAGTTTCCCTTCGTGCCAATGTGCTCTATGATACAAATGCGCCTCTCCCGTCGTAGGACAAGTTGCTATGGTAGGAGCTGTTGCCTTATAATGGGTTCTTCTCTTATCTCTTCTTGTTCTTGAGATTTTTCTCTTAGGATGTGCCATTTCTAAATGTTATTTATCCGTTAATAGTTTCTTTAATGTATCCCAACGAGGATCAATATCCTCTGATGTCTTTTGTTTTTCGTCCTCTAATTTTGGACTTAATTCCTCTAACTTTTTAAGTATATCAGAATCCAATGTGCCGTCTTCAACCCCAGGATGTACCCGTTTTGCAGGAATCCCCAAAATTATTGTTTCATATATATACTGAGCAACGTTTATTTCGTATTCACCGTGAGGCAAAATTAAAATATCTTCAAACTCATCATTATATTCAATTCCAAACTTAACAACTAACTTATACTGCCCTTCCACAGGTTGGTTATAAGGTTCATTGGTTAGATCACAGTTTAGGTTTACACTACCTAAAACATTAAAATTAAGTTCAAGCAGCGTCGTTTTCTTTTCAAAAACCAGATTAGTTTTTAAGTCAGCATCATTAAAATCATCATACTCAAAATGTTCAAAGAACGTTTTATCAATTTGATAATCAAAATGGTGCTTTCCTAACTTAAGACCTACGTAAGGTATTGTATATTCCTTCAAGGGCTTCATCATCGCATTCATTTTGAGCCTGCAAATATATAACTTTTAATCAATTAACCGACAGATGTAAATAAAAAATTATCTGCGTTTTGACAGTTTTTTCAAAGGGTCTTTTGCGTACAGGGCATATTCCTCGCGATTCTTGAAAATCTTAATTGCCATAAACACTGCTGCCTTAAAAGAACTCTCGTCAGCTTCATCTTTACCAGCAATTTCAAAAGCGGTGCCGTGATCAGGTGAAGTTCTTACTTTAGATAATCCTGCGGTGTAATTAACGCCGTTGCCAAAAGCTATTGTTTTAAAAGGTATCAAGCCCTGGTCATGGTAAGCGGCGATAATCGCATCAAAATTTTTATAGTTTTTTGATCCGAAAAAACTATCTGCGGCATATGGGCCGTATACTAACTTTCCATTATTTTGTAATTTTTCAAGCGTCGGCTTAAGCACAACATCATCTTCATTGCCAATAACACCATTATCTCCGGCATGAGGATTAATACCAAGAATAGCAATTTTGGGGCGTTCTACCCTAAAATCCTGAACTAGTGAGTTATAAACTAAATCTATCTTTTCGGCAATGAGCTCTGCGGTTATTTGGTCTGAGGCGTCTTTGATTGGTACATGATCGGTCAAAAGCCCGACTTTTAGCGAATCAGTGACCATGAACATGAGACTTTTCCCACCGAGCTTTTCTGCTAGATAATCTGTGTGACCTGGAAACTTAAATGTTTCTGATTGTATATTATGCTTATGTATCGGTGCAGTAACCAAAACATCAATCTCACCTGCCTTTAAGGCGTGGGTTGCTTTTTCAAGTGACTTAATTGCGAATGCTCCTATCTTGACATCTTCAACCCCAAAATTTACCTGAACCTGCTCTTTCCAAACATTCAAAACATTTACCTTACCCTCAATAATTTGATTGCTGTGGTTTATCCCGTGATATTTAATTGGACTATTGAAGTGCTTTTTAAAAAAAGACATGCTTTTTACAGACGCGAAGATAACGGGCGTGCAAAAATCAAGCATTCTGCTATCCTCAAAGGTTTTGACAATTATTTCAGGGCCTATACCATTTAAATCCCCAATTGATATACCGACCTTTATTTTTTTGTCTTTTTCCATTTCAATACTAGGTATTGTACTTAATTTTACAATTGCAAATTTAACTAATTAATTAAGGAATATGTTTACAGGTATTATTGAAGATTTGGGTAAGGTAATTGGATTGGAAACCGATAAAACCAATCTACATATTACCATTAAAAGTGCATTGACCCCAGAACTTAAAATTGATCAGAGTATTGCCCATAATGGCGTTTGCCTAACGGTAGTTTCAAAAGAAAATGACACGTACACAGTTACAGCCATAGATGAAACTCTCGCAAAAACAAGTTTGGGCGATTTAAAAGAAGGGGATACTGTAAATTTGGAACGCGCCATGAAGCTAGGTAGCAGACTTGACGGCCATATAGTACAGGGTCACATCGACCAGATAGGTATTTGTGAAAAAATCCAAGAAGAAAATGGAAGTTGGTCTTTCACGTTTAGCTATGATGAATCTCTTGGGAATGTAACTATCGAAAAGGGTTCAATTACAATCAATGGCGTGAGTTTAACAGTCGTAAATTCTAAAAAGAATGGCTTTAGTGTTGCCATAATACCCTACACCTACGGAAATACCACATTCAATAGCTTAAAGGAAGGAAGCAAGGTCAATCTAGAATTTGATGTCTTGGGAAAATATATCAAAAGACTTTACGAATCAAGACTTTAGTCTTTTGTGTTGGAGAGTACTTTTTTTACTCCATAAACGGCACCACAAACCAATAATAAGAGTGCTCCACCATCTATAGGTGTGCCTGGAGGCGGTGGTGGCGCGGGTGGTGGTGGCACCCCATCAACCTGAGCAAAACATACAAAACTTATTAATACAAATAAGATTGAGGCAAGTGTTTTCTTGTTTTGTATTCTCATTCTGGCATAAAAGTATAAAAAAAACCTAAGGCTCAAAATAAATTCCCTCAAAAACATCCATAAAACGCAAAAAAATACGACAAAAGGTAGTATTTTGAGTCTAAATGCTTTATTTATTTCGAATTCAAATATATTGTTTTTTGTTAATAACCAATAAAACTAACGATGTTTTTCAGTTTAAATTATTGTTATTACGACGATTACACGTATATCTACGATAAAAAGTAAAATAGGGTTTTATAATCGCGTAAGATTCGCTTTTTATCGATGCATATTGTCCAGAATATTAATTACTTCTGATTTTTTTCTTACCGAAACGGGAACATTCTTACCGTTTTTCAGCATCAAGTAGCCTCCATCTGATTTTATAAAGGCCGAAATACAACTTATATTGACCAAATGACTCTGGTGAACCCGTAAAAATCCATGTGGTTTTAGCATATCTGAAAAATATTTAAGGGTTTTGGTTACGAAAATCATCTTACCATTTTCAAGGTAAAATTTGGTGTTGTTGCTATCAGATTCACATCGTACGATTTCATCTATACCTACAACGAGAATCTTATCCAACGTATGCAGAGAAATTTTATCTGGTCTTTTTTCTGGTGCCTTAATGGTATCTTTCAAAATCTTAAGCCGCTCTTTTGAAGGTTGTAGTTGTTTTTTAGCGCGCTCGATAGCTGCGGACAAATCACCATCTAAATAAGGTTTTAAAACATAATCAATTGCAGCAAACTTAAATGCCTTTAATGCAAACTCATCACTGGCGGTTACAAATATGATTTTTGATTTTAAATCAGGTAGGATTTCTAAAACATCGAATCCGCTACCATCACCGAGCATAACGTCGAGAAATAAAATATCGGGTTCGTTTTTTCTCAAAATCTTTGCCGCTTTTACAACACTATCGGCGGTTTCCACTACCTTGAGTTCTGGATGATTTTCATCAAGGGATGATTTTAATAATTCCAACGCATCTGGATTGTCTTCTACTATAATTGTTGTTAGCATTGCTTTTATTTCTTAAGTTATATCAATAGAAAATAAATTGATTCTATTATGAATAATTGTTTCTGCGTTTTAATAGATTTTTCACACACATAAATATTATTTTCAAGAACCTCCTCCCCGACTTAGGAGGCAGGTGCCACAGGCGGAGGGGATTAATACTCTGTATTCAAGGGAATCTTAAACCGCACTTCGGTACCTAATATCTCGCCAGCCGTATCTTTGAGTTCAATTATTTTAAAATTATTTTGGGATGAAATTGAATTCAATCGTTCCTTTGTTACTTTCAGAGCCATAGATTGATGGTCTTTGACTGATTCAATCTTTTGGGATTCAAATATACCGATTCCGTTATCTGAAATTTTCACCTGCAAGAACGTTTCAGAAGTGGTAAATTCAATAACTAATTTCCCTTTACGATTTCCCTTCAAAATACCATGTCTTATGGAATTTTCAACAAAAGGCTGAATGAGCATTGGAGGTATCAAAATATCTTCGGCACTGTAATCGCTCTTTAATTCAATGTGATATTCAAACGGCTCTGGAGCCATTTGTAATTCTAATTTTATATAGTGGTGAAGTGCACTAATCTCATCTTCTAGGCTAATATGTTCCTGTCTTGAACTATTAAGGGTTGATCTTAACAAAGCTGCAAAATCATTGATAGTAGCATTCATGACCTCTGGTTTGGATTTTGCCATTGCCTTTATCCCATTTAAAACATTGAACATGAAGTGAGGATTCATTTGCAACCGAAGGGCTTTTTGCTCTAAATCCAAAAGATGGTTGTCAATTTCAAGCTGTTTTTTTTGTCTTTCGCTCTTTAATTTTAGTCTTTTAATATAAGATGTTGCGATAAGAATCAAAATCAATAATACAATTCCTGAAACCAGCCATTGAAACCAAACTTTTCGGTGCAAAGGGCGCTCAATAAAAATCGAGATACGCTTTACTGCGCTCTCCTTCCATCTATAATTTCTAGACTGAATGTAGAATTTATGCGTCCCAAAGGATAATCCAGAAAAATCAGTTGAATTATTAGTTGTCCATTTGGTCCAGTTGCCATTGTTCCATTTGGTACGATATTCAATGGAATTGGGGTGGTTTAAATCTACCGAGTAAAAACCGAAACTAATTTGATTCTGGTTTGGTAATAAATTAAGCAGACGTTCAGTTTTACTCCAATTTTCAAAATCTAAACTGTCAACTGGCTTAAGATTCACTTTTAATTCACTTAAATGCAGTTCTGGCGCGATACTTTCAGAATTTTCGCTTGAAGGAATAAATTCTGTCAATCCATTGATTGTTCCAAACCAAAGCCTTCCGTTTTCATCTTTATCAACTGCATTTAGACAGGTTTCAATTCCTATGAAACCATCATCTTTTCCAAAGTGGAAAATATCGGTAATTTCTGTTTCTTGATTTAAACTAATTTTATCAACCCCTCGTTCAGAACCAGACCACAAATAACCATCATTGTCAAATATGAGCTGCAATGCATTTTCTGAACTTAACGGTTTTAAACCCCTTAATTTTTTAAACGACAATTGTTCTGTCAATAAAGACCACCAAACACCTCGTCCAGCAGTTCCCAAATAAATGATATCGTTATTTATAAGAATAGAATTTATGGCAACCTCTTCTCCTAATACCTTACCAATGTGATTGACTTCATCGTTATTAATAAATCCCAAATGGCCGTTTTGGGTAGCATACCATAAAGAACCATCATTATAAAAACTGTCCTTTATATATAGGTCTTCAATACCAGATTTCGCAGAAAAAACTTGATAAATCTGTATTGGATTCTTTGAATCTGGGTTATACCCAAATTTTACGATACCGCTCGCATAAGTCGCTGCCCAAATCGTATCTGCCTGTATTGAAATACTTCTAATCCAATCATAAGGAAAACCCGTACTGGTACTAATTTCATGATTAGAAATAGATGTTATTGGAATTTTTATCTTTCTGAGCTCACTGATTTTACTTTTGTCTTCAATAAAACTATCACGTACATTTTGATACCTCAACCAAATACCCTTACCATCAGAACCAAAGTAAAGATTGCCTTTTTGATCACTTGAAATAGTTTTTATTTTCGTGTTTTGAAAACTATCGGGTGTTTCAACTTGCTTAATTCTACCATTAAAAATATTGGAGACACCGCTTTCAGAATGCGATAACCACAATCCTTCTGCATTGACGTGAACAGCATAAATTCGATTGCCCAATAATCCTGCATCTGTATTATAATGCTTAAAGTCGTTTTGAAAATATTTATAAAACCCCCCACCTGAGGTCCCAATCCAAATATTCCCTTGGCGATCAGTCAACACCTTCCTAACGTTTTGAACATTTAGTCCTAAGGTATTGTTTATCAAGTCTATAGCTTCATGGTTGTCTAGATTAAGCTTAAAGATGCCTTTGTTTTCTGTAGCTATCCAAATCTCACCATTGTTATGTGCCGAAAGATTATTTATTCTGAAATTTTCCAAGACGAAAATGGCGTCTTCAAATTGATTTGGCTCAAAGCTAAAAAGCCCTTCACTTGCTGTTGCTGCTAAAATCCTACCTTTATGACTTAACAGTGAAACAAAGTCGTCTTCGACCAAACGTTCTGGTGGAGCACCTTCTAAATCAGCCGTTTTAAACAATCCGATGTTGGACGCAATCCAATAATGACTACCATCATAAAGCATGTCATTTATTTTTGCAGTGTTCAGTTGGTCTGCTAATTTCAGCTTCTTAAGAAAAATACTGTCGCCTTTTGAAGAGAAATCTGATACTTGGTTTATCCCATTTTCAGTCATCAAATAAACCTTATCGTTTATTCTTGAAATTTTATGAATTTGAGCTGTTTCTATGGATACTATTTTTTTCTTCAATTTAATAGAGAGACCTCTTTTGGTTCCTATAAATAAAGTGTCTTTGGCAGCAAAAAGTGCGTTAACGTAATTATCAACTAATCCATTATTAATATTATAAATCTTGAAGTTACGACCATCAAAACGGGCCAAACCTCCTCCTTGGGTGGCCAACCACAGATAACCTTTGCCATCTTGAACCATGTCAAAAACTTGTGATTGGGGCAAACCCTCTTCCAAAGAAAACTGACGTAACTGCTGATTTTGTGCAACCAAAATTAGCGGTATACCCAATATCAAAAAAAGTACCTTATATAATGTCTTTATCTTCAAATTTTAATTGTTAACACGGTAAAAGCACTATATCTAGATTTTGATATAGTGCCGTGACTTATGTTTAGCCCTGCCCCCTATGGCATCTCC
>JBCCOJ010000105.1:0-10717 GCA_039025415.1 Bacteroidota bacterium
ATTACTAATGTCAAATAAATTAGTAAAATAATTCCAAAACTTAGAAACCAGGTTTTTCGATTTATTTTATACAATATTCTAATTTGTTTGCTCAACATCAGAATTAAAATACTTAAAAATAGTAAAAGTCCAAGTCCTCCATAAATTTGAATCCAGTATTTAGGCCCAAGAAATGTGGTCGTTACATCATTAATTCCAAAAGCAGTTATATGAAAAAGAATCAAAATCGAAATAAGCACAGAACAGAATCCCAATATCCATCCAATTTTTTTTCTCAAGAGCATAAAAATTCCAGATAATGTTGATAGAATCCCAATCAATAGTAAAATGCGATTTCCAAACATTAATTCCAAAAACGAAGTTTCAATTTTAGGAAATTTATTTTGCTCGGATAAGTCTTTAATGTAATTCAATTGTTTAATGGAAAGATTTGCAACTACATATAATAAAGCAAATCCGACAATAAGATTAATTACTGCTATAGCTTTATTTATGTTGTTCCAAATAGGTTTCATGAAATCGCGTAAAATGGTATAAATTAAAGGATATTATTTTCATCCATCTTCAAAAGAAGTAAATAAACAGTCTACTTTAATTTAAAAAAAAAACCAAACCAATCAAAACCGCGTACTCAAACGCACATTAAAGACCCTTGGCGTCAAAAAATTGGGAATAGCAAATTGGCGCCTAGTGTAAACATCCCTTACCCAAGTGTTGGTAATGGTGTTTTGTGCATCGAAGATATTGAAGATTTCTACACCTAAAGTAAGCTCCTTAAAGTGCTGTTTCCATTTGGAGCTATAAGTTTTGTTGGGGTCAACCAGTACGTAGGACACTCCCAAATCGGCACGTCGGTAATCCTTAAGTCTAGTCTGAAAATCGTAGGGGTCGGCATAACTCGGTGAACCACCGGGCACTCCAGTATTGTAAACCAAGTTGAGGTACATTTTTAAATCAGGGATGTTGGGCACGTAATCCTGAAACAAGACTCCGAACTTTAATCGTTGGTCGGTGGGTCTGGCAATAAAACCGCGGTCGTCAATATTTTCTTCGGTTTTGAGGTAGCCAAAACTAAACCAGCTTTCAGTACCGGGTACAAATTCACCGTTTAAACGTAAATCGAGTCCGTAGGCATAAGCGACGGCATTATTTCTAGCTCGGTATCGTATCCTTACATTCTCCAAAGTGTAGGGATTGACGTCGGTTAGATTTTTATAATAGGCCTCCGAAACCAATTTAAACGGGCGTTCCCATAATTCAAAACTGTACTCATTGCCCAATACAACGTGAATGGATTTCTGTGCCTTGACATTGGGTTGCACGATTCCCGAAGAATCGCGAAGTTCTCTATAAAATGGGGGTTGGTAATAAAGCCCACCAGCAATTCTAAAGAGCATATCCTTTTCCCAATTAGGTTTAATGGCGAACTGCGCCCTAGGGCTTACCACAACTTGGTTGCTCGTAGTCACGCCATCTTGATTTGGGACCTCACTGTTAACGTTCCAATTATGAACGCGAACGCCGGCATTATAAAAGACCTCATTTTCGCCAAGCATACTACGTTTGCTCCATTGGGCATAAGCCTGTAGCCTGTCAATTTTTACAAAATTTGTCGCCCTAACGTTTTGAAAAGGTACCAATGGCCCTTCAAAAGGTTCGTAAGGCTGGTTGTTGGCAGAATCAAAAATCGGTGGCCGTACCGAAAACCCGGCGCTATCAATCACTTCCCATTCCACCAAACGGTCACGAATGTCCTCGTGGGTGTATTTGACTGACCACTCCAGCGTACTTTCATCATCAAGATTGTAATCGCCCTTGTGTTCCACATTAAAAATCAGGGCATCCAAATTATTACGGGCATGGGTCAACTGGGAGCCGATACCTTCGGAGAATTCGACCTCTCCTAAGTTTTCATCGCCGATATTACTGTTGACTTCACCCAGACGGTATTGTGCCAGAATATCGAAATATTCCTGCTCTTTTGTGTGATACGTAGAGGCAATAAGCTTGAGTGTTAAATCGTCAGAAGCAAAGTAATTGGCCTTAAATGCGCCTGTAGTAGCGAAGTACTCGTCTTGTTCTTGACCTTCGTAGGCTACCAAAAGCGCCACCGGTTCGTCAATAGTCCCAAAATTGGTCTGTCTATTTTGGGGCATAAAATCGTATTGGTTGAGCGAGATGTTTCCGAGAAAATTCAAATGAAACTTATCACTGAATTTATAGGTCAAAAATGTTTGTGCATCCGCAAAAACCGGTACAACGTTAGTTTCGGTTTCAAGCGAATTGATAAATAAACTATTGTCCCGATAGCGCAAGCCCACAATGCCCGAAAATTTGGAGTCTTTGCTTAATGTTTCCGCAGCAATGCTCCCTCCTAGAAGACTGGCTTCGGCGCGAATACCTTTTTCTAACGGCGTTCGATAGGTAATGTCCAAAACTGAAGACAACTTATCCCCATATTTCGCTTGAAATCCTCCTGCTGAGAAATTAACGTTCTGTACCAAATCGGTATTGACAAAACTCAATCCCTCTTGTTGACCTGAGCGAATGAGTTGGGGCCGATACACTTCAATTTCATTGACGTAAACAAGGTTCTCATCAAAATTTCCACCACGTACTGAATATTGGGTACTTAGTTCGTTTGAAATATTAACACCTGGGAGGGTCTTAAGAATGTTCTCGATGCCGGGTTGAGCGCCTTTTATGGTTCTTAGAACTTGCGGTGAAATTGTGGTAACGCCATCCACCTGTTGGCGCGTATTGGTATTGATAACGACCGTAGCTATCTGTTCCACCGTGGTTTTCATCACGGGGTTGAATTCTATGGATTGACCATTTTCCAGATTAAATATAGCTTCCACCCGTTTGTGCGAGATGTGGGTAAAAACTAATACAATATCTTTCCCTGCGGAAACTTTAATCTCATAAAATCCGTTTTCATTTGATGTTGTACCGTCCAGCCCTGCTTGAATGTTTACGTTTGGGATAGGTTGTTGTGCTTCATCTAAAATGACACCTCTAATAATTCCGCTTTGCGCATTTGCAAGACTGAAAAAAAGAAGTAGGACAATAAAAAGATTAAATCTCAAGGTGATTGGTTTTACTTTCTGAAAAAAGTTGCCTCAAATGTAGAACTATTTCCCACATTATCGGTCACTACAAGTTTGAATTTGTTTTCTCCTATAACGTTCATGTCATCCTCAAAATCGTAAGTGAGTCGATTTTTTTTGTAGTCATATTCCATCAAAACCCATTTCCCATTAATAGTGGCTCTGTAATTACTAATCCCAGAAAGGTCATCACTGATTTTTACTCTAAGGTCATTAAGGTTACTTACCCATTGATTATCCTTAAAGTTCAACGGGTTGATCTTTGGGTTTATTGTATCTGTTGCGAGGGTGAAAGTACCCATTGTTTTGCTTCTTGCCGACAGCTTGTTGCCAATTCGTTTGGTGCTTAAGTAGCTGGGTCGTTGGTAATACCCGTATAGTTTTGCAATAAAAAGTTTGCTCTTGTCTTCAACCGCATAATTGCTAATGTCAAATTGGATTGAAAAATTTTTCATTAGTGGCAATACATCTTTATGCAATTTCAAAGTATCATTCGTCACGCTAAAATTTATATGAAAATCATCGTAAAATGTATTGGGATAAAAGGTAACCGAAATATTATCTTGCTCTAATTTATTGGTTTCTGCGGCTTTTATAAATTCGTTTGGATTGAGTTCATAATTCTCGAGAACTTCCTTTGTTCGTTTTCCTTTAATTGGAATGTTGAGCCAAGTTTCATTTCCCTTAAAATCTCTTATTCTAGCCCTGTAAACGGTATCTGTACTGTCTTCAACTATCAAATAGCCATCGTTTTCAACGTCTTTAAACATGCTTAGTACATTACCTGGTTCCACGAATAATTTTTGGATTCGGTCACTATTCTCCTTGTAAATTTCATAGTCGATATATCGATTTATGTGCTTGCTTTCTGAAAAGCTGAATCGTTTAAAGTCTATTTCGAAATTTTTAGAGCCGTTAAAAAAGGTCTGGATATTGCTTACGCCATTTTTATTGCTGGCAAAGTCTAATTGGTCGATGCTTTCAATCCCGAACCCAATTTCACCAAAAGCTTCAATGGGTTCAACCGAATAGTCTCCATTGGGATTGGGAATTAGCCTTAGTTCGGTTCGTGTTTTTTTTTCATTTACATGAGCGTTTTTTCCTTTTGGATACCCATACACCGAAAAAACCTTTGGTGCTTTTGAGTCAACAACATCATAGCCGAACAAAAGTGGATTGATGGGTCGCTCAGCATTGTCTCTTATTTCAAAATGAAGATGTGGGCCACCGGAGCTACCGGTATTTCCAGAATACGCAACAACATCATTTTTTGACACTTTCAGTTCGGTTGGGCTGGGAAACATCTCCACTTCAAAACTTTCTTTATCGTATTGGCAACTTTTAATGTACTTCTCAATATCACCCGCAAATTTCTCTAAATGGGCATAGACGCTAACGTAACCATTGGGATGGGTTATGTAGAGCGCTTTACCGTAACCATAATTTGAGACCTTTATTCTACTTATGTAACCATCTGCCACAGCGTAAATATTGAGGCCGGTTGTTCTTTGGGTTTTTATATCAATTCCACTGTGAAAGTGATTTGATCGCAATTCTGCAAAAGTTCCTGAAAGAATTATATCTATGTCCATGGGACTACGAAAATAATCCTGAGGATATTGGGCATGTACAGTATAAAACTGAAGTATTAAAATAATGATTAAGGGATATCTCATACTGATAGAGTAGAAAACGAAAATATCAATAAGTCTATTATCTTCAAAGCTAATTGTTAACAAAAAATAGGGTTTCATAAATTACCCGTAGAAGGGCAATGATGTAAATTTTATGATAAAACAGTTTTGATTTTTGACAAGGTATGTTAACTTTGTTAAGACAGTATTGAAATTTGCCCATGAGTAAAATTGAGGATATTGTCGATTCCTTAGAGAATAAGGTGAGTAAAATGCTCCATAAAATGGAAGTTTTAAAGCAGTCAAATGCAAAGCTTCAAAGGGAATTGATAAGTCAGCAAGAAAAAAGTATAGAACAACAAAAGCAATTGGAAGCTTGGGTTGAGAAGTGCGATGCGCTTAAAGTGGCAAATTCATTACTCGGCAGTAACGATAACAACAGAGAAACAAAGCTCAAAATAAATACATTAATCAGGGATATTGACCATTGCATATCGCAATTATCTGAGTAAAGTAATTTGAGGAGGTTATGGCAGAACCGTTAAAAATCAAGCTATCTATAGCAAATAGGGTTTACCCTTTAACAATTTCGCCAAGCCAGGAAGAGGGATTGCGTAAGGCAGCTAAGAAGATTGAAGCCATGATTGGTCAGTTTGAGCAAAACTACTCTGTAAGAGATAAACAGGATGTATTGGCCATGTGTGCTTTACAATTTGCATCCCAAGTTGAACAGAAAACAATAGATAAAGCCAATGTTAATGAGGAGGTAGAGTTGAAATTAGAATCACTCAACCAGTTGCTTCAAAAACATTTAAGCGCTTGACGTTCTTTTAAATAGATATTAGGTTACTGCCTACATTAGTTATTTATATTTGATAAACTCAACGTTAATTCTTTAAAAAGGGTGAGTTGAAGTTGTAAAATCGTGCTACTGTTGTTTTTTTAACATCCAGGTAGATTTTTGATCAGCTTGTTAGCCCTAAACTTGTTTTTAAGGAGTTTATACAAAATTCACAACTGGTGTAGGCTTTTTTTATTAGTGAAACTCTGTTTTGAAAAATTGCGTAGCAATGCAATCAAAATAGATAGTTGAACTAATCCCGCTTTTGAGCGGGATTTAAGGTATAATAACTCGAAGCTTGCTTCGAAATTTTAAAAATAATGTTCTATTAAATACCTCGTGGGCTGGCCACGAGGATATTTATTCACGGATTTAATGTTTTAAGTCCGTAATCAATTTCAAGAGTATCTGTGAAATACAGCTTACTCGGCAACACTAACTGAATTACCATGGATATAACAACAATCGCTTTTATAATCGCCGGTTTGGTTCTAGGCATTATTCTGGGATACATCATAGCAAAAACACTCGAAAAGAACAATGCTTCAAAACTTATTAAGGATGCCCAAAATGAAGCGAACAGCATTATAAAGCAAGCAAAAACAGACGGTGAGTCAATAAAAAAGGATAAAATACTTCAAGCGAAGGAAAAGTTCATCGAGCTAAAATCTGAGCACGAGAAAGTCATAAATGCCCGTGATAAAAAAATTGCAGAAGCCCAAAAAAGAACACGGGATAAAGAATCACAAATTTCCAGTGAACTCTCTAAAGCCAAGAAATCCAATCAAAGCTTGGAATCTAAAATCAAGGACTACGATTTTAGGCTGGAGTATCTTGAAAAGAAAAAAGAGGAACTCGATAAAGCCCATAAAAGTCAAATCAAACAACTTGAAGTTATTTCGAGTCTGTCTGCTGAGGATGCCAAAGCCCAGTTGGTTGAGTCTTTAAAAAGTGAGGCTAAAACCGACGCCATGGGGTATATTCAAGATACCATGGAGGAGGCTAAACTCACAGCAGAGCAAGAGGCAAGAAAAATTATTATCAATACCATTCAACGAATTGGTACAGAGGAGGCCATAGATAACTGCGTTTCGGTTTTCAATATTGAATCAGATGATGTGAAAGGTCGAATTATTGGTCGCGAAGGTCGAAATATTCGCGCCATTGAAGCCGCAACTGGTGTCGAGATTATTGTCGATGATACCCCTGAGGCGATTATCCTATCTTGTTTTGATTCGGTTAGAAGAGAGGTTGCACGGTTATCTCTACACAAGTTAGTTACCGATGGAAGAATACACCCAGCGCGTATCGAGGAAATTGTAAGAAAGACCCAAAAGCAAATAGAACAGGAAATTGCCGAAGTTGGTAAACGAACGGTCATAGATTTAGGCATTCACGGCTTACATCCCGAACTCATAAAAATGGTCGGTAGAATGAAGTACAGGTCTTCTTACGGTCAAAACCTTTTACAGCACTCTCGCGAAGTTGCTAAGCTTTGTGGAGTTATGGCTGCAGAATTGGGCCTTAACCCAAAAATTGCAAAAAGGGCAGGGCTTCTTCACGATATCGGGAAAGTTCCATCCTCTGAAGCTGATATGGAAACACCACACGCGATATTGGGAATGCAATGGGCAGAGAAGCATGGTGAGAAATCAGAGGTCTGTAACGCCATCGGTGCTCACCACGACGAAATTGAAATGACCACGCTTTTATCACCAATTGTACAAGTTTGTGATGCGATTTCTGGGGCACGACCTGGAGCGCGTCGTCAAGTACTTGACAGTTACATTCAGCGATTAAAGGATTTAGAAGATGTGGCCTTTGGTTTTAGTGGCGTTAATAAGGCCTATGCAATTCAAGCGGGACGAGAACTGAGAGTAATGGTTGAGAGTGAAAAAGTTTCTGACGAAAAAGCAGCGAATCTATCTTTTGAAATCTCTCAAAAAATACAAACCGATATGACCTATCCTGGCCAGGTGAAGGTTACTGTAATTAGAGAAACAAGGGCGGTCAATATTGCTAAGTAAGCTTTTTTCTCTCGCAAAGCCGCGGAGGCGCAAAGGCGTAGAGACCAAACCAAAACCTAATGTGCATATAACCAGTAAAGACTGAAAATGAGACTGCGACTGATACTGAAAACTGATACTGAAAACTGAGACTGCCATACTTCAGCAAACCGCTACTTCAACTTCATTTTCGGTTTCCCACCTACATTTCATTACGGCGGGAAAGCAAGCTCAACCCCTCGGATGATACTTCATTAAAGTTTCTTTTAAGTGTGTTCTATCAACGTGCATATAGATTTCGGTCGTCGTAATGCTTTCGTGACCGAGCATAAGTTGGATCGACCGCAAATCTGCGCCATTTTCTAAAAGATGCGTGGCAAACGAATGTCGAAAAGTATGCGGTGAGATTGTTTTATTGAGATGTATTCGTTTTGCCAGCGTTTTGATAATTGTAAAAATCATAGCACGTGTCAATCGTTTACCTCTATTGTTCAAAAAGAGCGTATCCTTAAATTTTGCTTCTATTTGTACATGCTTTCTTATTTGCATCCAGATAAGAATGTATTTTTGGGTGTTTGAATTAATGGGCACAAAACGTTGTTTATCTCCTTTTCCGGTGACCTTTATAATACCTTCATCAAAAAATAAATCTGAAATTTTCAAGTTTATGAGTTCGCTTACCCTCAATCCGCAGCTGTAAAGCGTTTCTAAAATGGCCCGATTTCTTTCGCCAATATTTACACCGTTGAAGACTCTTGTGAGGTCAATTGCTGCAATAAGCTTGTCAATTTCGGTTGTGCTTAGGGTATCGGGTAATTTCCTGCCAATTTTTGGGGACTCAATTAAATCCATTGGATTATTTGTTCGATACTCCTCAAAAACCAAATAATCGAAAAAACCCCTTAAACCAGAGGTAAGACGGGCTCTTGAACGGGCGTTTAGGGTACTGGATATATCGTAGATAAACTGCTGAATCGTATCTTTTTCAATTTTTATTGGCGAAATGTTGATGACATTTTCATCTAGATACGATATGAGTTTGAGCACATCAAATTCGTAGTTGTTTATCGAGTTCTGTGAAAGACCTCTTTCAATTTTTAAAAAGGATTTGTAGTCGCTAAGAGCAGAATTCCAAAGCATTACAGGAATAAATGATAGTCAATAAAAATAATTATGTAATTTAGTTTATTAATCAATCACAAATATAATTTTTAAAAACTCACAAAATGAAAAAATCCATTGTATTACTAACGGCAGTATTTTTAGTCTCCCTTACAACCTATGCGCAAGGCGATATCAGATTCGGGGCAAAAACAGGTGTAAATTTTTCTAAGTTTGGAGGTGATTCAGCTGCAGATGGCAGAACTAGTTTCCATATTGGAGCAATCGCAGAATTTCCAATAAGCGATACGTTCAGCGTGCAGCCAGAACTAATGTATTCTGGTGAAGGTTCTGAGAATGCTGATGCTAACTTTATGCGTGTTGTTGGAGTAGCAAAATACTATATTATAGAAGGTCTTAGTTTGGAGGGTGGACCACAATTTGGTTTTAGAATATCTCAAGATCAAATTGTTGATCAATTGACAAAAGGCTTTGATTTCGGTCTAGCCCTTGGTGGCGGTTACGAGATTCAAGATCTTGGGCTACTTTTTGGCATGCGCTACAATGTAGGTATCGCTAATTTAAGTAAGCAAGACAATGTTGACTTTAGTTTAAGCACTTTTCAAATAAGTGTTGGTTATTTCTTTAACTAAAAACTATCAAATAGGAGTTTAGTATTTCGCTTTATCTCTATAACTTAAATTTTAATCATTATGAAGAATTTATTTCTTTTAGTTGCAATTTCAACTTTTTCTACCACCTCACTTTTTGCCCAGGAAATAAGGTTTGGCACAAAAGGCGGGCTTAACTTAGCTAGTGTAAATGTTGACGGTGAGTCTGGAGGCCGTACTTCCTTTCACATTGGTAGTGTTGTCGAATTCGGAATTACCGATGAAATCTCAATTGTGTCCGAAGTTTTATTTTCAGGTCAGGGTTTTAAAGCAGAAATACCGGTTCAAGATAATGCGGGCAATACTCAAAATATTGAGGGTACTTTCAAATTTAATTATATTAATCTACCAATTATGGGTAAGTATGAAATTGTTGAAGGCTTAAGTTCTTATTTAGGTCCGCAAGTTGGATTTTTACTTTCGGCTGATTTTGAAGCTAATGACCAAGAGGTTGATGTTAAAGACTCATTTAAAAGCATAGATTTTTCTGGAGCTTTTGGTTTGGGCTACGAGTTGGACAATGGACTTAATTTCTCGGCAAGATATACTGTTGGACTATCTGACATTTTTGAAGACGGAAATGCAGACGGCAAGAATAACGTGTTATTAGTTTCGGTGGGCTATATGTTCAATTAAACGAAATCTCAACACTTTTATTTGCAAAAGCCTGAAAATAAATAATTCAGGCTTTTTGCATTTTAGGGAACACAGCATCTTAACAAATTGTTAATTATCTACAAACTGTAATATTCTGTAAGAATTCATGTTATTTTTGCTCAATCAATTTAAAAACTCGTATTATGAAAAAAATGATTTTGACTGCAGCTATTGCAGTTTTTAGTTTGGCTAACATTAACGCCCAAGGAGAATTCAATATTGGATTAGGTGGTGGATTACCAATTGGAGATGCTGGGGATGTCGCAACATTTAGTGCTGTTCTTGACGTAAACTACTTGTTTGAGGTTTCTGAAGGTTTTACCGCAGGGCCAGCATTAGGATTATCTTATTCTTTTAGTGAAGAAGTAGATGTTCCTTTTGGTGACGGAGTAGTTGCAACAATCGATTTAGACGATGCTATATTTTTACCAATAGGTGGTGCTGCTCGATACAGCTTGTCAGATAAATTTACCGTTGGAGCAGATTTAGGTTATGCTCTTGGTATCAATGATGGCAATGACGGTGGGTTTTACTACTCTCCAAGAGTACAATATGGTATTACCGAAACAATGGACATAGTAGCTGCCTACAGAGGTATTGCTGCTGACGGTGGTTCTTTCGATGTTATTTCATTAGGTATCGAATTTGGTTTATAATCAAATCGCATCATAAAAAGAAACCGATAGTATTAATACTA
>JBCCOJ010000106.1:0-10574 GCA_039025415.1 Bacteroidota bacterium
ACGGCCGTATTGGTCATTTCGGGTATCATTCTCTTTATTTATCTTTTCAACTATCTCAAAGGTGATAATTTGTTGGATTCTTCTCGTACCTACTATGCAGAATATGAAAATGTGGAAGGTCTAGCCGTTTCAACACCAGTGACCATAAGCGGATTTAGCGTTGGAAAGGTAAAGGACATCTCATTGAAAAATGATAACAGTGCCAACCTTTTGGTGACTTTAATGATTGAAAATAATTATGAGTTTTCAAAAAACAGTAAGGCGCAACTTAAAGATTTAGGTCTTATCGGAGGTAAAGGTATTGAAATCATTCCTGTTTTTGATGGATCACCAATTGCTCAGTCAGGTGATACGCTAGCTACCACGGTTAAGGAGGGATTAACCGAATTGATAAATCAAAAATTAACCCCTTTGCAACAAAAGATTGAAGTGGTCATGACTGATGCCGACTCTCTTCTTACTGGGGTAACCGAAATATTGGATAAGGACACTAGAAAAAATCTGAGGCAGACTATCGCTGATTTATCTTTGGTCGTTGCCTCATTCAAGAAAACCTCAAATACCTTAAATAGATTTTTGGATGCAAATGAACAAAGTTTGTCCAATACAATTTCAAATTTTGAGACTACATCGGCCAATGTATCTAAAATCACTGATAGTTTGGCAAATACAGATTTAGCTGCCACCATTAAAGATTTACAGACTACTGTAGATAATTTTGATAAGCTACTTGCCGGAATTGAAAATGGAGAGGGCTCGGTTGGAAAATTACTTAAGGATGAAGGTTTGTACAATAATCTTGAAGGCGCATCAAAACAAATGGAAGAGTTGCTTCAGGATATGAAGTTAAACCCAAAGCGATACGTTCATTTTTCATTATTCGGCAAAAAGCCTAAACGCTATGATGCCGAAGGAAACGAAATCGAGGATATAAAAGACTGAAAAATTATAAATGGAATACTTACCACAAATTGTATTTGCAATAGCTCTCGTCATAGGGGTTGGTTACTTTGCACGAAATGTTAAGAAACTAAACCGAAACATTAAACTAGGTAGAGATGTTGACGTTAGTGATAACAAACCCCAGAGATGGAGAAACATGGCTCGTATTGCCTTGGGGCAAAGTAAAATGGTGACACGCCCTATCGCTGGTTTTTTACATGTAATAGTTTATGTGGGATTTGTCGTAATTAATATAGAAGTACTTGAAATTATAATTGATGGTCTTTTGGGGACCCATCGCATATTTGCACCACTTGGTTTTGCCTATGATTTATTAATTGGTTCTTTTGAAATATTGGCCTTTGCCGTATTGGTAGCAGTAATAGTGTTTTGGATCCGAAGAAACGCCATGAATATAAAGCGTTTTATAAGTAAGGACCTAAAGGGTTGGCCTAAAGCAGACGCGAACTATATTTTATACTTTGAAGTTGTTCTCATGTGCTTGTTTTTAACAATGAATGGTGCAGATCTTCAATTACAGTTAAATGGTGCCGAACATTATGAAACGGCAGGGTCGTTCCCGATAAGTCAATGGTTACTTCCCCTTTTTGATGATTTGTCCAATTCAACACTAATCATCCTTGAGAGAACAGCTTGGTGGCTGCATATTCTGGGGATATTGATTTTCCTTAATTATCTCTATTTTTCAAAGCATTTACATATTCTTCTCGCTTTCCCAAACACCTACTATGGCCGTTTAAAGCCACAGGGTCAGTTTGAGAACCTTGAAGCGGTGACTAATGAGGTCAAGTTGATGATTGACCCAAATGCAGATCCATTTGCTGCCCCAGTTGAGGGAGCTGAAGATGAGGTGCCTGCAAAATTCGGAGCTAGTGACGTACAAGACTTAAGCTGGGTAAATCTATTAAGTGCTTTCACCTGTACCGAATGCGGTAGATGTACAAGTGAATGTCCAGCAAATCAGACGGGAAAAAAATTATCCCCTCGAAAAATAATGATGGACACGCGTGACCGTCTCGAAGAAGTGGGAAATAATATTGACACCAATAATGGAGAGTTTAAGGATGATGGCAAGCAACTTTTAAACGATTATATTACACCAGAGGAGCTTTGGGCCTGTACTAGCTGTAACGCATGCGTTGAGGCCTGTCCAGTTAGCATAAATCCATTGGATATAATTTTACAAATGCGTCAGTATTTGGTAATGGAGCAAAGTGCGGCACCGATGGAATTGAATAACATGATGACCAATGTCGAAAATAATGGTGCACCATGGCCTTATAATCAAATGGATAGATTGAATTGGGTAAATGAAGCTTAGTGCGGTTAACAAGATTGAAATACGACTTTACTGGATTTATGCTAGCATTACTAGTTACTTCGGTATCGTTTGCCCAATCCTACCGCAAGGACTCATTGCAAATTAAAACCTATACACGCATAACCTATATAAATAACCAGGCCAAGGATATAGAATTGTTAAAAGTACTTTGTGACTATTGCTCAGATTTGCAAAAAAAGGCTATCGGAGATGAAGCCTTAAGACGTTCTTATGATGACAGGTATAATCCTGACAACAGATTAGTAAATGGGCAGAAGAAATTGGCAATAGTTATTAGGGTTGCCAAAAAAGATTTGAAAGCGATTAAAGAAAAAAGTCTAATAGATAACTGAATAAATTATTAACTAAAGCCTCAAAAGTAAAATCAGTAAACTTTTGAAAATTTAAAAGATATCCCTGACAAAGGGATTGGAAAAAGTATGAAAAGAGAAGAAGCCGACCAATTATTACACGAAAAAGTAGAAGCTGGAGAAAAAGTGAGTCCGGTATTGCCAAGAGGTGTCAAGAATTACCTCATTGACATTGATGGAACAATTACTGAAGACGTCCCAAATGAAGAGCCAGAACGAATGGAAACTTGCGAACCTTACCGAGATGCACTTGCAACCTGCAACAGATGGTACGATAAAGGCCACATGATATGTTTTTTCACCTCAAGAACCGAAGACCATCGCGAAGTGACCACAAACTGGCTCAATAAACATGGTTTTAAATTCCATTCTTTATTAATGGGAAAACCAAGGGGTGGAAATTATCATTGGATTGACAATCATTTAGTCAAAGCAACACGTTACAAAGGAAAATTTACAGATTTAGTAGAAAAAGAAGTGAAAATAGAAGTATTTGACGACGGACATCACGATTGACAAGTTTCAGGTTCAAGATTCAAGGTTCAAAATTCAAAATTTAAGATTTGAAATTTGGATAAAATTTTTAACCTAATGAAAGCCAAAAGCCAAAAGCTAAAGGCTAAAAGCTGAAAACAATGACATTAGAGCTTTTATCAACCGTCTATTTACAAACGACTAACACCAATCGAGTAAAATCTACCAACTAAAGACAAACGACTAACGACAATAAATATGAGCGAACAACTTAAAGTGCCAACCATGGCAGAATTTATGGCAGAAGGCAAAGAGCCTGAGGTTCTGTTCTGGGTCGGGTGCGCGGGTAGCTTTGACGATAGAGCAAAAAAAATAACTAAAGCATTCGTAAGATTACTTAATAAAGCCAATGTTGAATTTGCCGTTTTGGGAACTGAAGAGAGCTGTACCGGAGACCCTGCGAAAAGAGCCGGAAACGAATTTCTATTTCAAATGCAAGCAGTTACCAACATTGAAGTTTTAAATGCCTACGAAGTAAAAACAATTGTAACAGCTTGTCCGCATTGTTTCAATACAATAAAAAACGAATACCCAGGTCTCGGCGGAAATTATAAGGTCATGCACCACACTCAATTTTTAAGAAATCTACTAGAGGATGGGAGACTAACAATTGAGGGCGGGCAATTTAAGGGAAAGCGAATTACCTTTCACGACCCATGCTACTTGGGCAGGGCAAACAATGTCTATGAGGCACCTAGGGAATTGATAAGGAAATTGGATGCCGAATTGATTGAAATGAAAAGCTGTAAATCACGCGGACTCTGTTGTGGCGCGGGAGGTGCTCAAATGTTTAAAGATGCAGAACCAGGTGATAAAGAGGTCAATATAGAAAGGACAGAACAAGCCTTGGAGACTAAGCCTGAAATCATTGCAGCTGGATGCCCGTTTTGTAACACCATGATGACCGATGGGGTTAAAAACAAGGAAAAAGAAGCAGAAATAGTTGTAATGGATGTTGCTGAATTGATTGCAAATGCTCAGGATTTGTAGTGAAAAGCCCCAAGTTAGATATTAAAAAAATAATAGCTGCTGCTGGTATTGGGGCGATACTAACCACACTTTTGGTAACTGCTTTCTATTATTTCGTAATGGACACTTTTTCCTATCGAAGGACATTGTTCTTTTTTGTTTTCGGTTTGTTGTTTTATGGCTACATGGCTTATCGAAGTAATAAAAGGCAAAGCCGTTAACTTTTAATGAGAGAATCTACAAAAATCATACTTAAAGCAGCAATTATCAACGGTCTTATCTGGTCTGCGATATTAATGGTCTTGACCTACTTCAAAAACGGTATTATTTATTCAAATTACCTGCCGTTTTGGTTTTTATTTTTTGCCAGTACTGGCGCTGCAAGAAAATATTACTTTCTCTCTAAAGAAAAATAGATGTTTACAAATGCCCAAATAGAAATTGAGACCTTACCGAAGTTGGAAGAGGTTAGTTTGCAGGCTATTTCAAGAAAATACCTGAATATCATCCTAATTAACAAGTTCATCATATTTGCTGTTGTTTATGGTGCACTATTCATCGCTAAAATGTTTGCTTCTGATGTTTTGTTTACGGAGTATTTCTGGTATTTGATCATTGCGTTGACTTTGATTCTAATTTTAAACCTGGTTTTTACAGTATTAGCATTCAATAAACGAAAATATGCACTACGGGAAAAGGATGTTATCTATTCAAAAGGACTTCTATTTCTTAAAACTACCGTTGTCCCAATTTCAAGAATACAGCACATTGAGGAAACAAGAACCTGGCTTGCAAGGCAATTCGGTCTAGCTTCACTTAAATTATTTACAGCCGGAGATTCTGGAACAGATCTAAGTATTAATGGACTTACAACTGATGAAGCCAAAAGAATCAACGATTTTTTAAGCGCTAAGATTGATGCAGAAGATTGATTTTTCCAAGCCAGTAAGACAGTCGCCTAAAGGGGTTGTGGTTATTTTTGGATTGAAATCCGTACAATTTGTTCGGCGTTTTTTTGTCCTGTTTTTGGCACTTGGTGTCTCTATTCTTAAGAAAAATTCCTTCGCCAATCTGGGTCCATTTGCTATTACTGGTATTGTTGCGTTAATAATAATCGGCATTCTCGTTTATTCAGTCCTTAGATACTTAAATTTCAAATTTTATGTCACAAAGGACGATTTCCACCTCAATACTGGAATACTGAACAAAGGCAATATAGTCATTCCGAAATCCAAGATTCAAAATGTAAATATTAAACAGAATTTTCTCCAGCAGTTAATTGATGTGGTATCGGTCAATATTGAGACTGCGGGAGACGACAAATCAGAAATAGAAATTAGTGCTTTGGATAGAGCAAATGCTAAAAGGCTCAAAGAAGCGCTTTTTACTAGCACTGAGAGAAACGTTGATTCTGGCGATTCCATTCTAAATCCTGACGTTGAAGATGATAAAGTGTTCTTCAAAGCATCAATAAAGCGCTTGCTGCTAGAGGGTATTTCAGAGAATCATTTCAAAAGTTTTTTGATTATCATATCGTTTTTCTTCGGTATTTATTATGAAATAAAGGATTATTTCGAAAATTTGAATTTAGAAGAGCAGCTTGAAAACAACATCAATTTGGTTGAAACTGCCTTGCTTGGAACTTTTTTGATTACCATAGCTTTTATTCTGGTATTTCTTGTCATTTCAATGTTATTCTCGGTCATTAAAATGTTGGTCATAAACTTCAACCTAGAAGTTATTGAGCATAGAAAAAACATAGAAATCAACAAGGGGCTTTTCAATAAAATGTCTCTAACACTAACACCAAGTCGTATTCAAAATTTGGTGATTAAGACCAACCGATTTAAGGAATGGCTAGGGTTATACAGATTATCTGTAAAACAGGCAATGGTCAATAAAAAGCAACAGAAAAACTTTAATATTGTTGCGTTGAATGCCATTCAACTTGAACACTTAGTAGCTAAACTCCTAAAGACATATACCTCCCCAAAAGCGTATTTAAAACCCGAAGTCTATTTTAAATATATATTGTGGCTAAGATTATCAATTGTTTTTGCTTTGCTAAATGCTCCCGCATACTTTGTTATTGGAAACCATTTCTGGCTTTTAAATATTCTATTTTTAGCATTTACCGCTATATACGTCAAGGTTAGATACAGAAAATCTGGATATCAAATTTCAGAAGATTTTATTACCATTACCAGTGGTTTTATTGATTCAGTAACTAATATTTTGGAAATACATAAAATTCAATCTATTGATATTAGTCAAACTAATTTTCAGCATCGAAGAGGAATCACCTCTGTAATTATTTCAACGGCCTTTAAGAATGTAACCATTCCATATATTAAAATAGAGCATGCTCAGCATATTTGCGATCTACTGCTATTTAAGGTGGAATCATCCAAAAAGGATTGGATGTAATATTGTAATTTTGCTTTAAAAATAAAGAGTTATGTTAGTCGATTTCGAAAGTCTTCCTGAAGAATCTAGAGTATGGATTTATCAAGCCAACCGTCCTTTTACTGAAGATGAAATTAAAGAAATAGAGCCAAAAATTAAAACGTTTTTAGAACAATGGACGGCGCATGGGCAAAACCTTCAGGCCGGTTACAATGTTGTTTACAAACGGTTTATTGTTATCGCCCTAAATCAAAGCTTGAATAATGCAACAGGCTGTAGCATTGATGCTTCGGTGAGGTTTATTCAGCAACTTGAAATGGAATATAACGTGGATTTGATGGATAAAATGAATGTCACTTATAAGAACGGCGAGTACATCGCGCATAAATCGTTATTGGACTTCATGAAAATGGCGAAAAATAGGTCAGTTTCAAAAAATACGATTGTTTTTAATAACCTCGTCACTAATATAGCTGAATTTAAAGAGAATTGGGAGGTACCTGCCCATGAGAGCTGGCATGGTCGATTTATGAAATGATGGAAAATTTCTAATAGCCCTTTTGTATTGGTGTTTATTATTTCTGTTAGGTACTTTGCGCTGAATGTTTGAGAATTTAGTTTTGACGATTTTTTTGCCTTTAAAACATTGTCCTAGAATAATTAAGCCAATTTGGTGAGGATATTTTATATGTCATCCATTATCACATTTCTCATTTCATCGGTATTTTCTTCACTTCATCGTAATAATTCTATCATAAAGTCTTTAGATTTCACTCATAAAATACTATTTTGGCATGATTGTTAGTCCATACCTAAGAGTAAAGTAAATTACATCTATGCGTCAATTATTGCCCCTTATAGTATTAATATCCCTTAACGCCTCGTTGTTGGCACAAACCGCCGACCACCCGCTTGCACATGATGATTTATTTGCTCAAAAGAAGTGGGTTGATAGTATATATGACTCCATGTCCCTAGAAGAAAAAGTAGGTCAACTATTTATGGTCAGGGCATTTTCCAATAGCTCCCAAAAACACGAAAATGAAGTAGCCTCCTTAATCAATAAATATCATATTGGTGGATTGATTTTCTCTTCGGGTGGACCATTGCGTCAAGCAAAACTCAACAATCTTTATCAAGCCATATCAAAAATACCGCTTTTAGTGGGTATGGATGCCGAATGGGGCCTGGGAATGCGCCTGGATAGCACTTACAACTTCCCTTGGAACATGACGCTTGGAGCCATAAAGAATCAAGATTTAATTGAACAGACGGGCTATCACATCGGCGAACACTGCAAGAGAATAGGTGTTCATTTCAATTTTGCGCCTGTTGTAGATATTAATACCAATGCCAAAAACCCAATTATAGGAAATCGGTCTTTTGGTGAAGACCGCGATAGGGTAACAGAAAGCGCATCGTATTTTATGAGAGGGATGCAAAGTGCCGGTGTTCTGGCAAACGCCAAACATTTCCCTGGCCACGGTGATACTGACAGTGATAGTCACGAAACCTTACCCACAATCAGCTTTGATGAAAAAAGAATTGATTCCGTAGAATTATATCCCTATAAACGACTCATAAAAGAAGGACTTTCAAGCGTGATGGTGGCGCATTTGAATGTACCAAGTCTAGAATCCCGAGCCGGTTTCCCATCATCGCTCTCTAAACATATCGTAACTGATATTTTAAAGGACTCCTTAGGTTTTAAAGGTCTTATTTTCACTGATGCTTTAGAAATGAAAGGTGTTTCCAATTTCAGTACTCCGGGCGATATTGATTTGGCGGCCTTTAAAGCGGGAAATGATGTGTTGCTAATTTCTGAGGATGTTCCGAAAGCAGTTAAAAAAATCATATCAGCTTACAACGACAAGGAAATTTCCGAAGAGCGGCTAGCGGAGTCAGTCAAAAAAATATTGATGGCCAAATACAAGGTTGGATTGAACAACTACGAACCTGTTGGCATGACCAATTTAGTAAGTGATTTAAACAGACTTGAAGACGACTTGCTATATGGTGAGCTGATGGAGAACGCCATCACCGTACTTAAAAATAAATCTGAAATTCTACCACTTCGAAACCTTCAGACCAAGAAAATAGCCTATGTTGAAATGGGCGATGATGACGGTGGATTTTTTCTACAGGAACTAAGAAAGTACACTAAAATCCATAAAGTTGAAGCCAATTCACTGGATTTACTTTTGGATAAGCTAAAAAACTACAACACGGTAATTTTGGGCTTTCATAAGTCAAATGCCAACCCTTGGAAAGATTATAAATTTACAGACAAAGAACTGGTTTGGCTTTATGAGATTGCTAGAACCAATACGGTAATCTTAGATGTTTTTGCAATGCCTTACGCTCTAAATGATTTAATGACCGTAGAGAACATTGAGGGTATCGTGATGAGTTATCAAAACAGTATAATTTCTCAAGAAAAATCGGCACAGCTTTTATTCGGTGCCATTCCAGCTAAAGGCAAACTACCGGTAACCGCTGGGGATATTTTTGAATTGGGTAGAAGTATTAATTACAATTCGATAAATTCGCTTAGTTATGGATTACCCGAAAGTGTTGGTATGAGCTCGGTTAAGCTAAAACGTCTTGATTCTCTTGCACAATATGCTGTGGATAATAAGATGACACCCGGTATTCAGCTTTTGGTTGCAAGGAAAGGTAAGGTTATTTACAACCGAAATTTTGGAAAGCACACCTACGATGGTGAGGAGGAAGTAAAATTTCAGGACCTGTACGACGTGGCCTCACTTACAAAAATCTTGGCGACATTACCTTTGCTGATGGAACTTGTTGAAAAGAATGTGGTTAGTTTGGATACCAAGCTTTCAAAGTTGTTACCCGAATATTCCAAATCGAACAAAAAGAATATTACCATTAAGCAAATGCTATCGCATTACGCTCGGTTAAGACCGTGGATTCCTTTTTATGTGGAAACCTTAGATTCTGTAACAAAACGTCCAGACCCTGAATACTATAGAAAGATTCCAAGTTTGAAATACAACATTAAAGTGGCTGATGAAATGTATCTTCGAAATGATTATCCAGATAGCATGATGACAATCTTGAAGGAAACTGAACTACTTTCAAGACGACGTTACCGTTACAGCGACTTACCTTACTATATTTTGAAGCAATTTATTGAAAAGCATTACGATAAGCCTCTTGATGAGTTAGTACAAGAACATTTTTATCAGTCTTTGGGAGCGAATTACACGACGTATAATCCGTCATCTAAATTCAGTAATAAGAACTTAATCCCGACCGAGGTAGATGATTATTTCAGATTTCAGGAAATTAAAGGGTACGTACATGATATGGGGGCTGCAATGCAAAATGGGGTAGGAGGTCATGCCGGTATATTCAGCAATGCCAATGATGTTGCGAAAATTATGCAGATGTATTTACAGAAAGGCTACTATGGTGGGAAGCGTTATTTTAAAACTGAAACGATTGAAAAATTCAATACTTGCCATTATTGCGATAGAGATGTCAGGCGAGGTGTTGGATTTGACAAACCTCAATTGGGCGAAGAGGGACCGACTTGTGGTTGTGTATCTATGACGAGTTTTGGTCATTCAGGATTTACGGGAACTTACGCTTGGGCAGACCCAGAAGAAGAAATTGTTTACGTATTTTTAGCAAACAGAACTTATCCCAATGCCGGGGCAAACCTATTATTGAGAGAAAATATTCGAACCGATATTCAAGAGGCGATTTACGAGGCGATTTTGGAGTAAATTGATTGATATATTTTAAGTTGATTTTAAAATGCATAAGCTATTGACCAGTATTACTTCTGGACTTACTTTTCTACTATTATCTCTGAACATTTCTTTTTCTCAAGACTTAATATGTGAGGATTTTTTAGAAGGAACTTTTATTGGTACCACACCTGAGTTTCCCGGCGTAAAATGGAAAATAGTAAGAAACGATAATTATCAGGTTGAAAGTATTCTTGAAATCCCAAATAAATATCTTGAGATGGGGTATCC
>JBCCOJ010000107.1:0-10512 GCA_039025415.1 Bacteroidota bacterium
CACTTTGCTCGATTTTGCTATTCAATTTCAAAAAAATAGGTTTGTAAATGAGAAAATTAGCTGATACGGTATGTTTGTACGGCTTCTTATTTCGGGTTTTAGCTTTTACAACCTCTTTCATGGAGCCATAAGTCCAACGTAAAGCAAATTCTGAACTGGGATTTTGTTTATCATAACAAATACCACCGTAAACTGCACTATAATCTGGCTCGACGAACTTAAGGTATGTTTTTATGAATAAATTTGATTTTGGGAGTACGTCAGCATCCAAAAACAATAGCCAATCAAATTTAGCTGTTTCTGCGAGAAGCTGTCTTGTAGAATTACGACCTAAATTTTTTTTTGAAGATCTATAAGTTACTTTTTCTCTGATTTCAATTTTTTGATTTGACTTTTGAAAGATGTTTTTTGAAGCATCATCCCAGCAAATGATTTCAAACTCAATTTTAAGTTCGATTAATTGCCTGTGAAGCTCGCCAACCAAACTGATAATATCATAGTTATAAACTGGGATTAATACAGATATCATGTAACATTATTAGGTCATCAAAAATAGTGCTTTCTGAGTTTTAAATAATTTAGGAAAACTCAACATTAGGTATTGTAGTCTAGAAGCGGGATAATTTTGGGGTATTTCAAATTGAGTTTATTCGCCAATCGAATTTTGGGACAATCTAGTATTTTGGTTAAGGCCTATTTTCTCTGCACGACCTCAAACACCTTATTTTCATCGCATTTAAGGGTTTTACTTGGGTACTTTAACAGTAATGCGTAATCGTGGGTTGCCATAAGAATAGTGTTCCCATTTTTATTTATTTCGCGAAGTACTTCCATAACCTCAATACTGGTTTGTGGGTCTAGATTCCCAGTAGGCTCATCAGCGAGTATCAATTCAGGTTCGTTAAGCAGTGCTCTTGCTATGGCAATTCGCTGTTGTTCACCACCAGATAATTCATGGGGGAATTTAAAGCCCTTGGTTTTCATTGCCACCTTATCCAAAACTGTTTCTATACGCTCCTTAATTTTATCTTTGTCATTCCAACCTGTAGCTTTAAGAACAAACTCCAAATTTTGGTTAATGGTACGGTCTGGTAAAAGTTTAAAATCCTGAAAAACGATTCCTAGTTTGCGGCGCAGAAAAGGAATGTCATTTTCCTGCATCGTTCGCAGGTTGTAGTTAACTACTTCCCCTTCTCCTTCATTCAACTCCAAATCACCGTATAGGGTTTTCATGAAACTACTTTTCCCACTACCAGTTTTGCCAATGAGGTATACAAAGTCCCCTTTTTCCATTTCAAAGTTCACGTCAGATAACACCATGCTATCACCTTGGTAAATAGCTGCGTTTTTTAATTTAAGGATGGTGTCGGGCATAATGAGGATTTTATTTATTACAAATTGAGGTAAATGTATTATTATATAGTTAAAACATCAAGACAAGTTAGGAATGTTTAAAATTTCAGTCGCCATTCGCCAGTTGCCAGTCGCAGTAACAGTTTTCAGTTCTCATTTACATTTTGGATGGTATATTTATGAGCTTAGAGTTTAAAATATGTTTTTCAGGTTTCTATTCCCCCTTTGGGGGTTAGGGGGCTTTCACTTTTGGGGGATTAAGGGGGCCACCACTTCACAAACATATTCCAAAAATCGTTCGTCCTCCTCAGTAAATGGGTCTGGGGTTTCAGAATCTATATCAATTTGGCCAATATTCTGACCATCAACAAATATCGGAATCACAATTTCTGACTTTACCGAAATACTACAGGCAATGTAATTGTCTTGGGCAGAAACATCAGGAACGACAAAATTTTTATTTGAAACTGCCACTTGTCCACAAATACCTTTACCAAATGGAATTATAGCATGGTCGGTTGGAGCGCCGACATAGGGGCCGAGCTTAAGCTCTTCCTTGTCACCATTTTTAAAATAAAAACCTACCCAATTATAGTGGTCAATATTTTTTTCGAGCAGTTTGCAGATGAGCAACAATTTGTCATCCGTTGAAATGGATGTTTCTGAAATAATCGTGCTAATCTGAGGTTTTAGATATTCAAATTTCATAGGTCTTATTTTCGGTAAAAGTATTTAAAAACGGGAATGGATTAATTCATTTTATATAAATTTAACTCCGAACTTATTTTATACCTATTTTCCAGTCAAAAGATAGAATTAAAAGGGGTTCTCTTTACATATTCAACTTTGAAGGCATTAATTCTCAAATACAAATCGGTTATAAAATTTATTTTGACGTTTTTGGCGGTTTATTTAATGCTGTCTTACACTTATAAATTGTATTTGGATTATTCAGATGGGTCAAAATATTACCCTGATTATTTGACCAATCTTGTTTCCAAACAAACCGATTTGATTCTTGGGAGTTTGGATTATAGGGCGCAATCCGTACCCCATCCTGATGAGCCCTCAATGAAAGTGATTGTGAATGAAAAATATGTAGCAAGAATCATTGAAGGATGTAACTCGGTTAGCATAATAATTCTTTTTTTATCCTTCATCCTAGCTTTTGCTGGTAAATTTAAAGAGACTTTTTTTTACATTTTTGCGGGTAGTATTCTAATTTGGAGCATCAATTTGTTGCGTATAGTTATTATTACCATTGGTCTTTATAAATATCCGTGGCGAAATGAAGAATTGCATACCGTCATATTTCCACTTATTATTTATGGCTTTGTGTTTTTGTTATGGATGTTTTGGGTAAATCGATTTGCTAAAGTTCAAAATGTCAATGCGTAGTCCAATGACCTTCTTAATATTAATGGTGCTTTTTGGGCTTCTGGTGCTCATTAGGGTTTTTGAGCATGAATTATTCTATGACCCTTATTTGGTGTTTTTTCAAAATGATTATCTGTATATAGACTCGCCTAATCGGGAAACCGCCAAACTTACTTTTTACACGTCATTGCGTTATTTTCTAAATTCCTCTATTTCTTTAGGAATTATATATTTATTCTTCAAGGATAAATCGATTGTCAAATTTTCGGCAATGGTGTTTGTTTTGGCATATATCATTTTAATTGCCTTATTTCTATATTTCGTGATTCACCCAAGACAGGAGGACTATTATTTGTTCTTTAGTTTTAGGCGTTTCCTTATTCAGCCCGTGCTTCTTTTACTCCTCGTGCCAGCATTTTATTATTATAAGCTTAAACGTCAGAAATCAAAGAAATCTTAAATGCGATTAAAAAGTATTTTAATTATTTAACTTTGCAAAATGCTAAAGCCGCTTTTATATAAGTGTTTTTCGATGTTCATGGCCATTTTGGTTTTGACATCCTCAACTTCATTTGCCATTGAAAAGCATTTTTGCGGTGAAACATTAATTGATTACTCTTTTTTTTCTGAAGCAAAAGGTTGCTGTTCAAAGTCCACAATTAGTGAGCCATCATTAGAAACCAGAAAAAGTTGTTGTAATGACGAGCAGGACGTCATTGATGGCGTAGATATTCTAAAATCTGAGTTCTCTGATGAGATAAACGAACCTGTTAAAATCTCCCTATTCCAAAACTTAAACAAGGCTGAAATATACCTAATACCTTGTGTGAGTGCCAAGGATTTTAAGATCAAATACGCTCCACCAAACCTGATTGTCGATATTACAATTGAGCAACAGGTCTTTTTGATTTGATTGATAAACTGCTAATTCCTCTACGAATTAAGTTTAATTATTACAGTTTATTATCAAATTTTAAATAATGACGCATACATATAAAGTTACAGGCATGACCTGTTCTGGCTGTGTAGCTACTGTTGAAAAATCGCTGAGCGAAATCAATGGCGTGCAAAAGGTTTCAGCTCATTTGGATACTTCAAAAGTTGAAATTGAAACCGATAAGCATATTTCGATTCAAAAACTACGAGCATCACTTCCAGATAAATATCATTTAGAAAACGATGAAGAGGTCAACGTATTTTCTTCGGTAAATTCACATTCTGAAAGTCAGAAATCTGATATTCAGCAGTTGTTTCCCTTATTTTTGATATTCATCTTCATTTCGGGAGCATCAATTTTGCTCAATATAAAGCCGTGGGACCTTGAAAATGCCGTGTTGGATTTTATGGGGTTGTTCTATGTGGTTTTTAGTTTTTTCAAGTTTCTGGATTTAAAGGGCTTTCCAAAGTCTTTCGCCATGTACGACCCACTTGCGAAAGTATTACCGGTTTACGGTTGGGCTTATCCGTTTATTGAATTGGCTTTAGGTTTAATGTTCCTAATGCGTTTTCAAATTTCTGCGGCATTGATTATAACTTTAATCATTCTGGGAACAACCACATTTGGTGTTACAAGGTCTCTTTTGAACAAGGATGCCATAAAGTGCGCTTGTTTAGGTACCGCGTTAAACCTCCCGATGACAACGGCCACGTTTATCGAAAACACGATAATGATTGTGATGGCATTTATCATGTTAATTAAAACCTACGCGTGATGAGGCATTGCAAATTTTGGTTTATAATTTTTCCCTTTTTGATGTTTTCACAATCTGATGTGACTGGCAAAATCTTTGAGGAAAATTCTGAGGGTAAGGTGTTGCCCTTAGCTGGTGCCAATGTTTTTTGGTTGAATTCGTCTGTTGGGGATATTTCAGACATTGATGGTACTTTTAGTATTCCGTACACAAAAGAATACAATCAATTAATTATTAGCTACGTTGGGTTTAAAACCGATACCCTGCTAATTGATGCGCCAATGTATATTGAGCATAAATTAGCCCCAACGAGCGATTTGGATGAGGTGGTAATTACATCACGAAATCAGGCCACCACAAAATCCTATTTAAGTGCTCAAAATATTTCGATAGTTAGTAGCGATGAATTGCTAAAAGCAGCTTGTTGTAATTTATCTGAGAGTTTTGAGACCAATCCCTCGATTGACGTGAACTTTGCAGATGCGGTTACTGGCACCAAACAGATTAAAATTTTAGGTCTCACCAGTAGATACATTTTGATTTCAACTGAAAATATTCCCTCAATTAGGGGCGCTTCCCAGGCCTATGGTTTAAGTTTTATTCCAGGTACTTGGGTGGAGAGTATTCAAATAACAAAAGGTGCCGGTAGCGTGGTTAATGGATTTGAGAGTATAGCCGGCCAAATAAATGCCGAATTGAGAAAGCCCCTAACCGATGATAAAATTTTTATAAATACCTACGCCGCCAGTAATCAACGTTTTGAAATCAATACCCATTTAAACACCAAAGTAAGCAATAAATGGGATACAGGATTATATATTCACGGAAACACACACCAAGAGAATCATGATGTTAATAACGACGGTTTTTTGGATATGCCAAAATTTAATCAGATAAATATTATGAATCGATGGCAATACACAAATCCAGAAAGGGGCTTGGTTTCTTTTTTGAACGTACGTTATTTGAATGACAATAAGGTTTCAGGTCAAGTCAATTTTGACCCTAATAGCACAAATTTGGGTCATAGAACTACTAGTGCCGTATCATTAAGTGAAAATGAGCCTTGGGGCAGCGAGATACAAACCAATCGTTTTGATTTTACCTCAAAACTTGGATTTGTAAATCCTGAAATTCCATGGCAAAGTTTAGGTTTTCAGTTTGCCTATAGTTATCATAATCAAAATTCATTTTTTGGCCTAAATAATTATGATATTACACACAATAGCCTATTTTCCAACCTTATCTATAATTCAATCATTAGTGATTCAAGGCATAAGATTAAAACTGGATTAGGTTTTACCTATGATGATTATGACGAGTTTGCCATTAATCGCGAATTTGAAAGAACAGAACGCTCGGCTGGGGCCTTTTTTGAATACAGCTATGACGACTTAGATAAACTGACCATTCAGGCTGGTTTAAGGTTTGACACCAATAATCTTCTTGGAGAATTCTTCACTCCAAGGTTTCATATGCGTTATACTTCTTGGGAAAAATCAGCAATTAAAGCATCCTTTGGCAGAGGGAGGCGCTTCGCAAATATTTTTGCCGAGAACCAGAGTATTTTTGCCACATCCAGACTTATTAATATTAGTGGTCTCAACTCTTCCTTTCGAACGAGGTCGGGAGCGGTTTTAGGAGGAGCTCCCGAAATTGCATGGAATTATGGTATTTCATATTTACAAGGCTTTAATCTCTTCGGAAAAAAGGGAGATATTGCAATTGATTTCTTTAGAACCGATTTTAACAATCAGGTCGTCGTAGATTGGGAGAATCCAGATGAATTGAATTTTTATAATCTAGAAGGTGATAGTTTTGCCAATAGTTTTCAGGTAGAATTTAACTACGATGCATTTGACAATTTTACTATTAGAACCGCATACAAGTATTACGATGTACAAACCGATTATCGTTCTGGTAGACTATCAAAACCTCTCATTCCAAGACACAGAATTTTTGCCAATATCGGATATGAAATAAAAGACGAAAAAACATCCCGTGCAACTTGGAAGTTTGATGCCACCTACAATTGGTTGGGTGAACAGCGTTTTCCATCCACAATGTCAAATCCCGAACAATTTAGATTACCTGAAGAGACACCCACAGTAACTACCTTAAATGCTCAGATTACCAAAGTATTTTCAAAAAAGTTTGAGATATATGTGGGTGGGGAAAATATCAATAATTACCGTCAGGACAATCCTGTTTTAGCTGCAGATGACCCTTTTGGTTCAAATTTTGACACTACCTTTGTATTCGGGCCTATTTTTGGGAGTATGTATTATGCGGGATTGAGATATAAGATAAAATGAAATTGTGTCATTGCGAGAAACGAGGCACGAGTGACGAAGCAATCTTAAAAATGAATTCAATTGATTTAAGTACCCCAAGTATTTTAATTAAACTAAATTATAATTTTATGAGAAAATTAGTTTTAATATTAACATTTACTATAACCTCGCTAACTTTTGCACAAAACAAAAATGCCAAAGCCTCTTTAAGAGTAGATGGAATATGTATGATGTGCAAGGAGCGCATTGAAAAAGCTGCAATAAAAACAAAAGGCGTAAAGTTTGCCCAGTGGAATCTCAAAACGCACAAACTAAATTTAATTTACGACGAGCGTAAAACAATTTTAGATACAATTAAATCAAATATCTTGGCGGTTGGGCATGATGTTGCTGAATTAAAGGCTTCCGATGAAGCTTACAATGCTGTTCATCCCTGTTGTAAATATCGTGATGAAGCGCTCAATGAAACTCATAAAAATTAGACGATACCAACTCAGTCAAGAGCTTTACCTATTTCGGTAATAATTGAGTCACAACTTTGCACCCCCTTTTCACTTGCGGTCTTTTTATCATTAAAAGTGGTGAGCATTGCCCGTACGATATTTTTGAGTTTGATTTCATCTAAAAAAGGTGATTTTCGTTGTTGGATTTGGTCATAATCTGCGTGGTTAACCAGATAATTGCCGAGATAATCCTGAATGATGCTTAAATGCCTTGCATAAACACCCTGCAATTCATCATAATTGGAATAGTGCCGTTGAATGGATGCTTTAAGATTGAAATCATCAATAAGTTTAAAATCCCCTGAGTTTATCAAGGTTTGGTAGGTGATGTCCTTAGGGGTGAAATTCCTATATTCTAAAATCGTAAAGACATCTTGCATCAAACGCATATCCTTTTGGGCCCCTGTATTTAATAATGGAATAATATCACCACAAGCCTTCAGTTTAATTTCTACCTGCTCAATGTTTTCATTTAACTGAATTCTATCTGCTTCGATATCGCTCTTTAAATTGGTTAGGTACTGTTTTTTGAGTCTATTATCTTTAGAATTCTCAGCACATTTATTAATACTAAAGGCAATACTAATACCTATAATAACAATAACTATTTCTCTTAATGTGTATTTCAAACTTGAATTAGAATTTGCCATTGGGTATTAGTTTGGATTCTAAATCTAAACAATTTTAATTTTATTAAAAAAAGACCTTTCAGGTTTCTTAAACATGAAAGGTCTTATATAGATTATTAGAAATAAACTATGTTACATCATACCTGGCATTCCGCCGCCCATTGGAGGCATTCCGCCACCTGCTGGCGCATCTTCCTTGATGTCAACTAATGCACATTCCGTCGTCAAAATCATACCTGAGACAGATGCCGCATTTTCCAATGCTATGCGGGTTACTTTTTTCGGATCAATAATACCAGCTTCTAACATATCAACGTAAGTTTCGGTCTTGGCATCAAAACCAAAGTTTTTCTTGCCTTCCATAACCTTATTGATGACTACTGAACCTTCTCCACCAGCATTAGCTACAATGGTTCTTAAAGGAGATTCTATAGCTCTTGCTACGATTTGGACACCTGTGGTTTCATCTAAATTCTCAGTTTCTAATTTTTCAAGTACTGAAATGGCTCTAACCAAGGCAACACCACCACCGGCAACGATACCCTCTTCTACGGCAGCTCTAGTTGCGTGAAGTGCATCATCAACACGATCTTTTTTCTCTTTCATTTCAACTTCAGAAGCAGCACCAACATAAAGTACAGCAACACCTCCAGCTAATTTAGCCAAACGCTCTTGAAGTTTTTCTCTATCATAATCGCTTGTTGTAGTTTCAATTTGAGCCTTTATCTGATTGACACGAGCTTTTATATCTGTCTTTTTGCCTTCACCATTTACAATCGTTGTATTGTCTTTGTCAATGGTTACGGTTTCCGCAGAACCTAACATACTTAAGTCTGCATTTTCAAGTGAGAATCCTCTTTCTTCTGAAATTACAGTTCCCCCTGTTAAAATGGCAATATCCTCTAACATTGCTTTTCTTCTGTCTCCAAATCCAGGTGCTTTAACTGCAGCTATTTTTAATCCACCACGTAATTTGTTCACTACTAAGGTTGCTAAGGCTTGGCCTTCAACATCTTCAGCAATAATCAATAACGGACGGCCAGATTGGGCGACGGGCTCCAATATTGGTAGAATCTCCTGTAAATTCGAAATTTTCTTATCGAATAAAAGAACATACGGATTTTCTAAATCTGCAATCATTTTGTCAGAATCTGTTACGAAATAAGGTGACAAATAACCTCTGTCAAATTGCATTCCCTCAACAACGTCAACGTAGGTGTCGGTTCCTTTTGCCTCTTCAACCGTGATAACACCTTCTTTACCAACTTTATCAAATGCTTTTGCAATTAGGTCACCAATGGTATCGTCGTTATTAGCCGATATCGATGCAACTTGCTTTATCATTTCAGAAGAGTTACCAACCTTTTTTGATTGCTTTTCGAGGTTACCTACGATTTCTTCAACCGCTTTGTCGATACCTCTTTTTAAATCCATTGGATTCGCACCTGCAGCAACGTTTTTCAACCCTTCTCTCACGATAGCTTGCGCTAAAACGGTTGCAGTTGTAGTACCGTCACCGGCTAAATCGTTGGTTTTGGAAGCTACCTCCTTTACCATCTGTGCGCCCATGTTTTCAATCTCATTTTCCAATTCGATTTCTTTCGCTACAGTCACACCGTCTTTAGTGACTTGAGGAGCACCAAATGATTTACCAATAATTACATTTCGTCCCTTAGGACCTAAAGTTACTTTAACTGCATTAGCTAATGCATCAACACCGCGCTTTAAACCGTCACGTGCTTCAACGTCAAATTTTATATCTTTTGCCATTTTAAGTTTTAATTTTAAAGTTCCCGTGAATCCCAAGTTGTCGGGAGGGAATCTAATTGTTTATAGATTATTTTTAATTTTCAAAAATCAAAACATATTTCGACAATTGGAATATGTTTTCATTTGAGATTTTGTATTTTAATTTTACACTATTGCCAAGATGTCGCTTTCACGCATCATCAAATAGTCTTTGCCCTCTAACTTCAATTCGGTACCCGAGTATTTTCCGTAAAGTACAGTGTCTCCAGATTTAACGGTCATCGGCTCATCTTTTGTGCCTTTACCAACAGCTACGACTTTGCCTTTTTGTGGTTTTTCTTTAGCATTGTCTGGAATAATAATCCCTGAAGCTGTCTTAGTTTCAGCCTCAACAGGTTCAATTAGAACTCTATCTGCTAGTGGTTTAATGTTTAAGCTCATTTTATGTTTATTTTTTGATTAAAAGTTAATGCTTACGAAAGGGCGAAAAATGTGCCAATAAAACGATACTGACAAACTTACAGGTACTGTAAACAAAAGGGATTAAATGAAAAATGCCAACTCGGTAAAGTTGGCATTTCAATGTTATAAATCTTTAATTAGTTTGTTGAATCTGCGGGTGTGGCAATATCGTCTGTAATCTCAGGTGCCGTAATCGGTGCAGCTTGTGAAGGGGTGTCATTATCACCAGATATTATTTTTGATTCCACTGCATTACCTCCAGCACCGGGAATAGCAAAATTCGATGCTAAAATCAATGCTAACAGTAAAGTAGCTAAAACCCATGTACTCTTGTCTAAAAAGTCTGTGGTCTTTTTGACTCCACCTAATTGCTGGGTCCCACCACCACCAAAAGAAGAAGATAGACCTCCACCTTTAGGATTCTGAACCATAACTACGACTACTAACAAAAAAG
>JBCCOJ010000108.1:0-10489 GCA_039025415.1 Bacteroidota bacterium
ATTTGTTATTATATAAACAAAATATTTATCGTTTACAATTTTCAAATTCTATTTAGAAGATTTAAAAGATTCCCATTTTCGTGGGAATTTCGAGCAATTCAATCTTTTAAAGAAGATTGAATTGCTCGAAATGATGATTCAAATGTTTCCGCTCCAGCAAATACCATTCATATTTATTCATTTCCCCAAAAACCATATTATTCAATTTAATTTGAGGATGCCTTTTCCAGAATTCCAAATACTTATTTCTTTGAATCTTAAAAGCTTCAATGGCGCTTTCCAAGTTAGGGTATTTCAACTCAAATAATGTATCTGGCTCGAGTGTTGGAAACTTTGTGTTTTTGGGAAACGGTTTGTAATTGTACAAACTAGCGTGAACCTTTTCCAATATCTTTTCAGGTGTGGCAACATCAAAATCCTGAATTTCCCCAGCAGCGATTTTATAGGTATATTCCAAATGCTCTACCATGTGTCGTGGGGTCATTATTCCCCAATTTGGCTTGGCATCAGCCGATAATTTTGATAGACACTCGTCAATCTTTTTATCAGTCATTTCAACAAATGTCTGCTGCTTTTTTTGAACCATAGTCAAAATTGTAGCCACTGCTACCAACGGCGTATCCTTTACAGTCTTCACGCTTTCTGGACGACTTGCAAAATTAGAATCAAAAACCTCTACATGCCATTTAACAATACCACTAGGATGTTCTGCAGATGATACATCACGATCAACCTTTTCCTTACAGGTTAGACGTACATAAATCGTATCGTTATGGTATAATGGTCGTAAAAAACGTATGCTATCTAGACCATAATTTGCCGCGACCGGGCCTTTATTTGGATAAACGAATAAACCTGCAGCTGCCGAAATTATGAAATAGCCGTGAGCGGTTCGTTTTTCAAAAATGCTTCCGTCAAGGGACGTAATATCGGTATGTGCATAAAAATGGTCCCAAGTGAGGTTGGCAAAATTCTGGATGTCGTTATCTGTTATCGTGCGATTGTGTGTTTTCATGGACATGCCAGGCTGAATATCTTCCCAGTGGTATTTAAACGGATGCTCCTCTGCTTCGATATATTTCGCATTTTGTTGATAGACACCTGTAATAGCGGTGATAGTTGAGGGTGAACCTTGAATTGCAGTTCGTTGCAAATAATGCTTTATCCCTCGTTTACCTCCCATTTCTTCTCCACCACCGGCACGGCCAGGACCTCCATGAACTAGATAAGGTAACGGCGAACCATGACCCGTACTTTCTTTAGCACTTTCTCGATTTAAAACCAGAATTCGCCCGTGATGCGACGCGGCATTAACCACAAAATCCTTTGCAATGCAATCATCATTGGTAGCAATCGACGACACTAAGGAGCCTTTACCCATTTCAGCTAAAGTGATTGCCTCATCCAATGTTTTATAAGGCATAATTGTGCTTACCGGGCCAAAGGCTTCGCGTTCGTGAATTATTGTATTTTGAAATGGATGGTCTGCTCTCAACAAAATTGGACTTATAAAGGCACCTTTTTCGGCATCAGCACCAATAGTTTCAATTTTATCTAAGTCACCATAGACGATTTGGGCTTCCTTGGCCAAATCCTGTACGGAATCCTTAACAGCTTGTACTTGTTGACGACTAACTAAAGAACCCATTCTAACTTCTTTAAGTCTTGGGTCTCCAATGGTTACTTTATCCAGTGCTTTAGCTAAAGCAATTTGAACGTCTTCAACCAAATTTTCTGGAACAATAATTCGTCTGATTGCTGTACATTTTTGACCAGCTTTGACGGTCATTTCTTTTCTCACTTCTTTTATGAACAAGTCGAATTCTGGAGTTCCAACAGTTGCATCTTCACCTAAAACAGAAGCATTTAATGAATCGGCTTCCATAGTAAATGGCACAGATTCTTGAATTAATCTTGGGTGGGCCTTAAGAAGACGGCCAGTTTGAGCCGACCCGGTAAAAGTGACCACATCTTGCGATTCCACTGAACTCAAAATAGTTTTTACAGTGCCATTAATAATTTGTAGCGCGCCCTCAGGAAGTATTCCAGAATTGATGATAGATTTAGCAACCGATTCAGCCAAATAAGAAGATGACGGTGCCGGTAAAACCACGGCAGGGACACCAGCCATCCAATTGACAGCGCATTTTTCAAGCATTCCCCAAACAGGAAAATTAAATGCATTTATATGAACAGCAACTCCTTTTTTTGGCACCATAATATGATGCGCCATAAAACGTCCGCCACGCGATAAATCGATGGGGTCGCCTTCGACATCAAATGGTTGGTTTGGAAAAAGTTTACGCAGGGACGCGTTGGCGAACAGGTTACCAAAACCACCCTCAATATCAATCCAACTATCTAATTTAGTTGCTCCAGTTCTGTAACTTAATTCGTAAAACTGGTCTTTCTGCTTTGTTAAGAATAAGGCCAATTTTTTGAGCATGTTACCACGTTGTTGAAACGTCATTTTACGAAGTTGCTTACCTCCTTTCGTTCTTCCGTAGTTTAGGATTTCAGGAATGTCCAATCCCTCAACGGCTACACTAGCGAAAGTTTCGCCAGTAACGGCATCTAAAATTGGTATGCCTTCTTCTTTCCCTGTTGTCCAGTTGCCGCATACATAATGTTCAATCTTTCTCATAAGTGTATTGCTTTCATTTCTGAGATCTCCACTTGCGCGGAAACTTGATGTTGTATTTTTTCATTGATAAAACGTTTTATCGTTTTGGATACGTCAAAAATCCTATTTTAAACGCCCCTTAGCATTTAATCCAAGGGACAATGCTTCATATTATATTATAAACTTCTAGTAATTTACATTTTCAAGAATACAAGCATAACCTTGACCTACACCAACACAAAGCGTAACCAGTGCATAGCGTTTGTTCTGCTCTTTCAATTCAAGAGCGGCTGAATAAGCAATACGCGTTCCAGTTACACCAAGTGGATGCCCGATTGCTATTGAGCCTCCATTTGGATTTAATCTTGGGTCGTTATCTGCTAGACCCAATGCTCTAGTGCAGGCTAAAACCTGAGCTGCAAATGCCTCATTAAGTTCAATAACATCCATATGGTTTAATGACAAACCAGCTTTTTTTAAGGCCTTATTACTCGCTTCAACCGGGCCAATACCCATAATTCTTGGCTCCACACCAACTACAGCTGAACTAACAATTCTTGCCAATGGTTTTAAATTATACGTCTTAACAGCATTCTCAGAGGCAATTATCGTAGCTGCTGCGCCGTCATTTAAACCCGATGCGTTACCTGCGGTGACACTTCCACCTTCTTTTTTAAAAGCAGCTCTTAATTGACCCAAAACTTCAAGTGAAGTTTTCGGTTTTATAAATTCGTCTTTTGAAAATTGTATAGGCTCTTTTTTTCTCTGCATAATTTCAACAGGGAGAATCTCCTTTGCCAAACGACCGTTTTCTTGAGCCTTTGAGGCCTTCATTTGGCTCCAGTAGGCAAATTTATCCTGATCCTCACGGGAAATGCTATATTTTTCAACTAGATTTTCTGCGGTCACTCCCATACCATCCGTGCCGTACATTTCATGCATTTTTGAATTTACAAAGCGCCAACCGAATGTTGAATCGTACATTTTTGAATCGCCCCCGAAAGCACTTGACGGTTTGGCAATGACATAAGGCCCACGAGTCATATTCTCAACACCCCCCGAAATAAATACATCTCCATCACCAGCCTTAATTGCGCGATTGGCGTGAATTATTGCCGAAAGTCCAGAACTGCACAATCTATTAATTGTTTCTCCAGGTACTGAATAAGGTAATCCTGCCAATAATGAGGCCATTCTTGCAACATTTCGATTGTCTTCCCCCGCTTGGTTGGCACAACCCATAATCACGTCGGCGTAGGCTTCTTTTGGGATATTTGGATTTCGCTTAACCAGTTCGGCAATGACGAGTGCCGCCAAATCATCGGTGCGCACCGGTGAAAGTGTTCCTTTGTAATTTCCTATGGGGGTTCTAATCCCGTCAATTATAAATGCTTCTTTCATAAATCTTTACAATTCATTGATAATTTTATGTCCAAGATTCTTACATTGAGTATAATAATATTTCTCTGTAGTAACCTGATATTTTCTTTTAAAAAGAACTTGGTTCGATTGAGTATCGACTAGGGTGACATAAAAATAAAATTCGCATTTACCATCGTGGCAATAACCCCTTATATTAGGGTTAATCCGGTCGTATTCATAAAAACAAACAATTGGAAAATTTTTTTTCGGTGTTGAAAAAACAGAATTGTAATAAAATTGAACTTTGTTCTTCCAATTTTTAACATCTTCAAAAACGAACCTCGTCCTTATATTCTTTTTTTTACTTTCTTTTCTAATACTCTTGTATACTTCCTGATAAAAATATTCATATTCATAATGTCCAGAACTGTAAAAAACAATTTTATCAGGAGTTTCATAATCCGAAATAGTAAACTCTTCAATCAAAACAATTTTCTCATCTGTACCATAAGAATTTTGTCCAGCTACCAAATTTGTTATTAAAATCATTAATGTGAGTGTATATTTAATTTTCATATCCACTCCTTTTGAGTTCTGTAGACAACACCTTTAAAAAGGGCTACCAATTCATCACCTCGTTTAACTTCAACTATATTAAATCCTAATTTTGTATTTACTTTTTCTATTACAGATTCGGCCACTAAATAATCATCTTCGTTCAACGCTTCAATATGATTAATGCTAGTTTCTATGGATACCGCATATTTACCATGGGTGTTAGCCGCAAATCCAAAAGCTGTATCTGCCAAAGCATAACTAATACCGCCATGGGCTTTGTTCATGCTGTTTAACATTTCTTTTCTTATTGTCATCCCTAGCTTGCATCGTCCAATTTCACATTCAAGTATTTCAATGCCTAGCCATTCGCTAAAAGCGTCTTGACTTAGCATTTTGTATGGAATGTCTACTTTTTTCATATTTGCATAGTTTCCACTTCGATTAGTTTTCATAAGAACATTGTATCGAGAAGTTTCGCTTGTTCTCGATACGCTTCGCACTCGAACTGACGCTTATCATAAATCGTTTTAATAAACACTTTTCGCTTCGCACCCGAACTGATGCTAACCAATTTTTACTCTAGTTTCCATAAAACCATTCGTTCGGAATGACACGTTAATTAAAGAAGGAGTTTCCCTCTATTTTCATTTTACGTAATAATGGACTGCACCGATATCTATCTTCGCGATAAGTATCGTATAATTTATCCATTTCGGCCACGCACCAATCAATCCCTTTTTCGTCTGCCCAAGCCAATAAACCCTTTGGATAATTGACACCTTTGGTCATGGCATTATCAATATCTTCTGCCGAGGCAATATTCCAGAATAGCGCGTCTGCGGCTTCGTTAATAAGCATGACCAGTACTCGATTGAAAATTATAGTTGCGAATTTTTCATCATGAGATTCCTTCGCTCCGCTCGGAATGACAATACACCCATTTTCATCATAATTGTAATAACCCTTTCCTGTTTTTTTACCGAGATATCCAGCTTCGGCATATCTCTTCTGCGTAAACGCTGGTTTATATCTTGGGTCATAATAAAAGGCTTCAAAAACGGTTTCAGTTACTGTATAATTAACGTCGTTACCAATAAAATCCATAAGCTCAAAAGGTCCCATACGGAATCCGCCAATAGTCTTAAGACTCGAATCAATAGTCGCAAAATCCGCAATGCCTTCTTCATAAATTCTAAGCGCTTCACCATAAAATGGTCGTGCCACCCGATTGACTATAAAACCGGGTGTATCTTTGGCTATAGCAACGACTTTTCGCCAATTTGAAATTATATCAACTGACTTTTTAAGGACCTCCTTTGAAGTTTGAATCGCTGGAATCACCTCTACCAATTTCATTAAAGGGGCCGGATTAAAAAAATGAATTCCAATACATCGTTCTGGGTTATCCAATGAGGCTGCAATTGACGCAATTGACAAGCTGGAGGTGTTAGACGCGATTATACATTCTTTGGAAACATGGGTTTCCAATTCAGAAAATACCTTTTTCTTGATATCTAGATTTTCAATAATAGCTTCAATAATCAAATTAGAATAAGATAAATCTTTTAAATTATCTACATAAGAGATGTTAGATTGAATCCTATTTTTCTCGTTTGAATCTATTCGTCCCTTTTCGATTAATCGATTCAAGATTTTTTCAAGGGATGCCTTTGCCTTACTTAAAGCCGCTTCATTCGTATCATATAATTTTACTTTACAATCAGCAGTAGCTGCAACTTGAGCAATACCACTTCCCATTGTACCTGAACCTATAATTCCTATGTTCATATATTTTTAATATTGAATATCGAAATTTGAATATCGAACACTGAAGTACTAAATCGTCCCACTTCTTTATTATTTATTCGTAATTCATTATTCTTTTTTCGTTAATCTTTCAAAACGGCAAATTCGCCAAATCCACATTTCCACCGGATAGGATAATTCCTATTTTCTGATTTTTAAACTCTTCTTTATGTTTCAACATTGCCGCGAAAGGCACGGCACATGATGGCTCGATAATGATTTTCATTCGCTCCCAAATAATTTTCATGGCATTTACTATTTCATTTTCCTCAACGCGAATGATTTTATCGACATACTTTTGAATTATTGGGAAATTACGGTCTCCCAGATGTGTTCGAAGCCCATCTGCAACGGTATCAAAACTTTCATTTATTTCTATTTTTCCTGAAATCAAGGAACGATAGGCATCATCAACTTCCAAAGGCTCTCCGCCTATTACCTTGCAACTATCTGAAAAATAATGTGCTGCTAGTGCCGTTCCTGCAATAAGGCCACCACCACCCACAGGTGTTAAAATCACCTCTAATTCTGGATAATCTGCCAGCAGCTCTATTGCGGCGGTACTGTTTCCAAAAATTACTTCATCCTGATTGGAAGGGTGTAGAAAGAACGCACCTTTTTCCTCCTTAATTCTATTTGCAGTAGTCTCTCTGGCTTGAGGTGTCGATTCGCATTCAATAATTTCACCCTTATAGGTTTTTACCGCATCTTTTTTAACCTGTGGTGCATTTTCAGGCATGACGATGTAAGCTTTAACATCTAGTTTTTGAGCCGCCAATGACACTGCCTGGGCAAAATTCCCCGAAGAATGAGTTACTACGCCGCGATGTCTTTCCTCTTCAGATAAAGATAAAATGGCATTGGCGGCACCCCGCATTTTAAACGCCCCCATTTTTTGAAAGTTCTCACACTTAAATACAATATCAGCACCAGCCATATCATTTATCAATCTGGAACTTAAAACCGGCGTATTATGGATAAAAGGTTTTATTCTTTCGTGGGCTTTTAAAAGCTCTGATTTCAAATTATCGCCTTTGTCCCCTTGAGGGGACTTTAGGGGTGTCATTAGGCTTTTGACTTTTTCCTCTAAAGACAATCCAACGCTGAATAAATTTCCTTTTATATCTGCATCGGTAAATCTTATGAATTTAACACCATGTTCTTCCAGCTTATTTTGACGGTTTTGGTCTTCGAAATACCGGTACTCATGAGAATTTCCATCGATTTCTATGGCTAATTGTATTTCATGACAGTAAAAGTCAACGATATAATCCAACATCGGAACCTGCCTATGAAATTGAACACCTAAGGCTTTATTTTTTATATTTTTCCACAGTAAAACTTCCGCAAGGGTACTGTTTTTTCTTAGTTGTCTTGCATATTGCTTAAGTATTGGATTATATGGGATGATTTTATTTTTCATCTATATATTATGATAAAGGTTTTCTTATAAGAACAATTTCGTTTTTATTTTTCAACTTTTTTCCTTTTACTCAAAACTGAAGTCTTACTATTCTTTCGACCCCACCCTAAAGTCCCCTTTAAAGTGCATTAATTTTAGAACTTAGGACATACGCCATTTTAAAATTAGTCTTGATTAAAAATTTTCATTCATCTGTCGTCTTACACCCCTCAAGTCCCCTCTAGGGGACAATCATGGTCAATTAACTTTTGTTATGAATGGTCGTTTTTCGATTATCTTAAACCAATCGTCTAATGATTAATCTTTTAAAATTAATCCATCAATTCCCTTTGAAATTTGGTTTACGCTTTTCCATGAAGGCCGCTACACCTTCAGCATAGTCATTACTGCTTGCCGCTTCTATTTGCAGTTTAGATTCTAAGGCCAACTGTTGCTCTAAGGTGTTGGCCATTGAATTGTTGAATAACTCCTTGATCAGACCTAAGGCTTTGGTAGGCATATTTGCCAGTTTAAGTGCTAATTTATTAACAGTTTCTTCAAAATCATCAGATGCCACAGATTTGTATATCATACCCATTTTTTCTGCTTCTTTGGCGGAAATTTTATCTCCCAACATCGCTAAAGCTTGTGCCTTTTGAAAACCTATAAGTCGAGGCAAAAAAAACGTTCCTGCACTGTCAGGCACTAAACCGATTAAACTGAATGCTTGGATAAATGCAACATTTTCATTAGCAATAACAATATCACAAGCTAAAGCAATATTCGCACCTGCCCCGGCAGCTACTCCGTTTACAGCTGAAATAATTGGCTTTTTAATAGAACGTAATCGAATGATAATTGGGTTGTAGTGGTCTTCAAGAATTTTTTTGAAACCTGGATTTAAATCTGGGTCTGTTACCTCTTTCAAATCTTGACCTGCACAGAAAGCTTTACCATTTCCTGTTAAGACAATCGCCCTCACTGCTGAATCTTTTTCACAGTCATCGAGTATTTTTTGCAGGCTTAATGCCATTTCCCGATTGAAGCTGTTGAATACATCAGGACGATTTAACGTTATCGTTGCGACTTGGTTTTCAATGTTTAGTTCTACCGAATTGGTCATTATGTTCTAATTTTGGCCCCCTTTGTCAGCTTAGGGTGACATTTCCCCCAAAGGGAGAAAAATTCATTGGGGAAATAAACTTGGTTTGTCACTTCAAACATTTAAAATAATCAAAAGGTTCATGACAGTCATCACACTGAAATTGAGCCTTGCAGGCTGTAGATCCAAACTGACTTACCAATCTTGTATTCGTCGAACCGCAATTAGTACATTTTACAATACGTTCATTGTTGAGCAAAACATCCTTATCTGCTTCAGCGTCCAGAGGCGCTGCGATACCATAATCTTCCAATGCCTTTCGGCCTCTAGGTGTAATCCAATCTGTAGTCCAGGCAGGATACAAAATTAAATCTACACTCGAATTGTAGCCAGCATCCTTTAAGGCTTTTTTTATGTCATCACCAATAACATCCATAGCAGGACAACCGCTATAAGTTGGCGTGATTTCTACCTTGACCATACCATCTTCAATGATTGCAGAACGGACCACACCCATATCCATAATTGACAAAACTGGAATCTCAGGGTCTGAAACTTGCTCCAGTATGGGGACTAATGCTGCATCGATATTTTGTTGGGTAATCGTCATTTTTTGAATTGAAGATGCTGAATCAAGTTCAGCATTACAAACAGTGTTATATTTTAGCTATTATTTATTTATCATTTTACATTGGCTAGCTTCTTGCCTCTGATATGATTAAGGCGAGCCTACCATTCCATATTTGGATAAGTACGCTGCATGTGCTGCAAATCTGCTAATAAGTAACCCAAATGCTCAGTGTGGATTCCTTGCTTTCCTCCTTTTTGAAAGTATTTTGATTCTGGTACTTTTAAAGTGGCTTCTTCTAGAACCTGAGCCACCTCATTGTAATAATTATCCTTAAACTTTGTGACATCAACTCCAATGTTTTCTTGCACCATGGCCCTATCTGCCGTTGTTTGATGGAAGAATTCGTCTGTATAAGCCCATAAATCGTTGATGGCATTTTGCATCTTATGGTTACTCTCTTGGGTTCCGTCGCCAAGTCGCCTTACCCAATCTGAAGAAAAGCGTTTATGATAGCTTACTTCTTTAATACACTTGTTAGCAATTGCTGAAAGGGTTAAATCTGTACTTTTTTGAAGTTCTTTTAAAAAAGCAAAATGGTAAACATCAAACAAAAACTGGCGACCCAAGGTATAGGCAAAGTTGGTGTTTGGCTGCTCTACCAGCAACACATTTCTATACTCTCGCTCTTTACGAAGCATGGCAATGTCATCTTCAGTTCTTCCATCTCCAGCAGTCTTAGCGGCATATTGAAAATAACTACGAACTTGTCCAAATAAATCCAGTGAGATATTGGTACAAGCAATATCTGTTTCTAGACTAGGTCCATGCCCACATAATTCGCCCATTCTTTGTCCTAGAATCAAGCTGTTATCTGCGATGCCTAAGATATAATCGTATAAGTTTTGGTTTTTCATTTTCTAAATCTTCATTATGTTCACTCAATTATGTAGTACTGAGTTATTTTGATTGATTCTACGCTTTTGAAACCAGTAATATTCGTACGCTATTATGAAAAATATTAATAATAAATTATTTACGATGTTAAGATTTGTTTGAATAGAAAAA